>NZ_JAAGNB010000511.1:0-1587 GCF_010550475.1 Amycolatopsis sp. SID8362 | reverse complement strand
CCCGCCGCTCGATCCGGACCCGGGCGCCGCCCGCGCCCGCCTGCTCGGACACGACCCGCAACCCCCGCCCCGCCCAGCCACGCGCACCTTGGCCGAAGCCCGGACCGTTGTCGGCGACGGTGATGACCACCGGCGGGCCCGGCTCGGCCGTCAGCTCGACCTCGCCGACGGGCCCCGCCGCGCGCACGCCGTTGTCCACCAGGTTGGTGATCATGCGCCACAGCGCCAGTTCGTCGGTCACCACCCACACCGCGGCGCCGGGGCGCACCGTCACGGCGGCGCCGGTCGCCTGCGCCGCGACCTGGGCCGCGGCCTCCAGCAACGTGCGGACGTTCACCGGTTTCGGCGCGTCGCCTGCCGCGCTGGCCTGCCGGACGAGATCGAGCAGCCGGGCCGCCTCCTCCGAAATCAAGGTGAGCCGGATTCGCATTCCCGACGGCAGGCTCTCGGTTTTCAGCACCGATTCGGTCAGACAGGACAATGTGAACAAACCGTGCCCCAGATCGTGCAGGACGCCACCGGTGTCGACCGGCCCGAAATCGGGCAAAGGAGAAATGTCCGGAATCATCGCGCACCTCGCGTGGCACCCTGCGGCGTAGTTTCTTCTAAATCGTCCGGACAACGCGGAGGGTTACTCGATTCACCCGCCACGGGGATCCGGACCTACCGCAACGGGTCGAGGCGCAATCATCCTGGTAACGGATTTGCCACAGCGCCTCCGTCGTTAGCCTCGGGTAGTTGAGCGACTACGCGACCCGGAGGACGCATGAGTGACTCGGTTGCGGAAATGCCGCTCGTGCTGATGTACCACTCGGTCGCGCGCTACACCGAGGATCCCTACCTCATCACCGTCAGCCCGGACCGCTTCGAGGCGCAGATGCGCTGGCTCTGGCGGCGGGGCATGCGCGGCGTGTCGATGCGCGCCCTGCTGGCCGGGCACGATCGCGGCACGGCCGCCGGGCTGGTCGGGCTGACCTTCGACGACGGCTACGCGGACTTCGCCGACACGGTGGCGCGCGTGCTGGCCTGGTACGGCTTCACCGCGACGGTGTTCGCCGTGGCGGGCAAGCTCGGCGAGACCAACGACTGGGACGGCGACGGCCCCCGCAAACAACTGCTCGACGCCGAGCAACTGCGCGCGCTCGTCACTTTGGGTATCGAGATCGGTTCGCACGGGATGCGGCACAATCACATTCCCGCGCAGTCGCCGCGAACGGCCGACGAGGAAATCGTCCACAGTCGCGAAGCCCTCGAATCGATCATCGAAGAACCGGTGACGGGTTTTTGCTATCCGTATGGCGACCTGGACCGGGAAACAATAACGTCCGTGCGCTCCGCCGGATACGATTATGCCTGCGCGGTCCACCACAGCGGCTTCGACTCGCGGTTCGCCATTCCCCGCACCTACGTCGGCGACCGGGACCGCGGGCTGCGGTTGCGCGCGAAGCGGCTGCGCCACCGGGTGTCGACCCGGGGCAGCCGGCTCGAACCCGCGGCGCGGGGGTGATCCCCGGTGGTCGCGGTCCTGCACGTCCTCCAGCCCGGCGACGGTGGCGTGGCGGCCTACGTGGCGGCCGCGGCCGCGGA
>NZ_JAAGNB010000461.1:0-2033 GCF_010550475.1 Amycolatopsis sp. SID8362 | reverse complement strand
GCAGCACGACGGCGGCCAGCCCGAGCGCGACCACCCCGCCCGCGGCGAGGACGAACGGCTTCGCGCGGTGCGACCCGGCGGCCGGCGGGGCGTCGAGGGGACGCTCGTCCTCGGGCTCGGGCGCCGCCAGTTCGGCGTCGAGGATGGCGAGCGGATCGGGCTTGGGTTCGGGCGCGGGCTCGGGTTCCTCGGCGAGCTTCGCGTCGAGTTCACCGCGGATCATCAGCGGCTTCGTCTGCGAGAGGTTCACCAGTTCGGCGACCGAGGGCAGCTCGCTCCCCTCGCCCTTGCGTGCCATCGAAAGACCTCCACCCTGTCGGCGTCACCTGGAGGAACCATGCCCGAGCCGCGAGAGCTGCTCCGCTTCGCCGTCGTCGGCTCGGCCGCGTACGGGGTCACCCTACTGGGCGACTACGCCCTGAAGCTCACCGTGTTCCGGGAAAAGCCGGTCACGGCGCTCGCGATCGCGACGATCGTCTCGACGGCGTTCGCGTACCTGCTGTCCCGGCGCTGGTCGTTCGCGGGCCGCGGCGGGCACCAGCGGCTGCGCGAGGCGACGCTGTTCTTCGCGGTCAACGCGGGTGCGGTGGCCGTGAACCTGGTGCCGCCGCTGGTGTCGCGGTACGTGCTGCTGCTGGCCGTCCCGCACGTGGGTTTCGTGGCGCAGGAGATCGCGGACTTCGTCGCGGGGATGGTGCTGGGCACGCTGGCCGGGACGGCGTTCCGCTGGTACGGCTACCGGCGGTGGGTGTTCCCGCGGTCAACGCCACCAGTTGGCGTCCCCCAAGGTGGTGAACCCGAGCTTGTCGTAGAGCGGCTTCCCGGCCCGGGCGGCGGTCAGCGTGACGGGGCGGTCCTCGAAGTGCCGTAGGACGGCGTGCATGAGCGCCCGCCCGACGCCCTTCGAGCGGTGTTCCGGCAGCGTGGTGACCCAGTAGACGCCGCCGACGCCGCCGTGGTCCATGGTGACGCAGGCGCCTTCGCCCGCCTTGAGGAAGACGGCCTGCTCCAGCAGCGCGGCCGGGAAGACCCGCCCGGGCTCGAGGGGCTGGTACTCCTCCAGCGGGAAGCCGCGGACGACGAGGTCTTCGGCCGCGCCCAGCTCCGCGGCGGTCCGCACGCGGGCGACGGCCCCTTCGTCCGGCACGGGCGCGGGTTCGCGGACCATGACCGGCAGCTGCCCCGCGGTCATCCCGAGACCGTCGAGGTCGAGCACCCGGAAGGGATCCTCGACGACGACGGTCCGGCCGTCCGCCCGCATGCTCCGGGCGAGTTCGGTGAGCTCGCGCACGGTGCTGTCGTCCGGTTCCCCGGTCCGCAGCATGATCCGGAAGCGCCTGCCGTCGATCGCGGCGAACCCGGGCCGATCGAGGACGCGGTCGCCCCGGGCGTGCGCGAGGGTGGTCCACATCGCGACGGCGTTCTCGCTGGCCTGCCGCAGCCGCTCGGTGAGCAATCCGGTCATGCCGGGCAGCTTAAGGCGGGACCGACCCGGGCCTGGACCCACCGGCGCCGGCCGTGGGGGCGGTGGCGGCGGCCCGGCCTGCCGTGAATGACTCATTCATGTCGTCGGGCGACATGAATGAGTCATTCACGTCATCCGGCGGCGGTCAGTCGCGGTCCGGCAACACCCGCTCGGCCAGCAGCGCCAGCTCCAGCCGCAGCCGCTCGCCCGGGTCGTCCAGCCGCGCCCCGAACAGCTCCGACAGCTTCTTCAGCCGCGCGCGGATCGTCTGCGGGTGCAGGTCGAGCAGCCGGCCCAGCTCGGGCGCGCTCCCCCGGGTCTGGACCAGCGCCAGCAACGTCTCCGCCAGCTGCTCCCGGCGCCGCCCGGACAGGCCCGACAGCGGCTCCAGCGTCGTCTCCGCGAGCTGCGCCACCAGGAACTCGTCCGCCAGCAGGAGCAGCGTCGTCACGTGGTCGCGGCACCAGACGACCGGGCCCGGCGCGTCCAGCAGGCCACGCGCCGCGAGGTCGACCGCGCGGCGGGCCACCCGGAACGAGTCAGGGGCCGACGCGAGCGGGACCAGCGG
>NZ_JAAGNB010000412.1:0-2630 GCF_010550475.1 Amycolatopsis sp. SID8362 | reverse complement strand
GTGTCGTCGTTCGGCATCAGCGGCACGAACGCCCACGCGATCCTGGAGGAGGCTCCCGAGCGCTCCGAAGCGGTGACGGACAGCGCGGGTTCGGCGTGGGTGCTCAGCGCCAAGAC
This sequence comes from Amycolatopsis sp. SID8362, assembly GCF_010550475.1. Classification (NCBI taxonomy): domain Bacteria; kingdom Bacillati; phylum Actinomycetota; class Actinomycetes; order Pseudonocardiales; family Pseudonocardiaceae; genus Amycolatopsis; species Amycolatopsis sp. SID8362. The sequence continues at coordinate 2,514 of NZ_JAAGNB010000412.1, read as the reverse complement.
CCCGGCCGCGCTCCAGCGGCAAGCCCGTGAGCTGCGGGAACACCTCCGCAAGCACCCGGACCTGCCGCTCGGCGGGGTGGCGGCGACTCTCGCCGCCCGCACCCGCTTCGAGTACCGCGCCGGGATCGCCGCCGGTGATCTCGACGCGCTCGAAGCGCTGGCCGAGCACGGGGTTGGTGCGGTCCGGGTCCCGGGCGGCAAGCTCGCCTTCCTCTGCACCGGCCAGGGCTCCCAGCGCGCCCGCATGGCCGAACCGCTCTACGACGCCGACCCGGTCTTCGCCGCCGCCCTCGACGAGGTCTTCGCCGCCCTCGACCCGCACCTGGACCGTCCACTCAAGACGGTCGTCTTCGCCGACGACACCACGCTTCTCGACCGCACCGTCTACACCCAGCCCGCGCTCTTCGCCGTCGAAGTCGCGTTGTTCCGGCTGTTCGAGCACCACGGCGTCCGGCCGGACTTCGTCGCCGGGCATTCGATCGGCGAACTCGCCGCCGCGCACGTCGCCGGGATTCTCGACCTGCCCGACGCCGCCCGGCTCGTCGCCGCACGGGGCGCGCTGATGGACGCTCTGCCCGCCGGTGGGGTGATGGCCGCCGTCGAAGCGACCGAGGACGAGGTCCGCCCCTTCGGAGTCGCCTTGGCCGCGGTCAACGGCCCGCTGGCCGTCGTCGTCGCGGGGGAGGAAACCGCTGTCGCGGCGGTCGAAACGCACTTCGCCGCGCAGGGACGGCGGACCCGGCGGCTCACCGTCAGCCACGCCTTCCACTCCCCGGCCATGGACGGCATGCTCGACGCCTTCCGCGAGGTCGCCGAGTCGGTCACGTTCCACCCGGCCCGCATCCCGCTGGTCGTCGACGGCGACCCCGGCACCGCGGACTTCTGGGTCCGGCACGTCCGCGACACCGTCCGCTTCGCCGGGACCGTGGCCCGCCTGGCCGAAGCCGGTGCCACCACCTTCGCCGAACTCGGCCCCGACGCCGTGCTGACCGCGATGGGCCGGGACTGCCTGCCCGGCGGCACCTTCCTCCCGACCCTGCGCGCCGGGCAGGACGACGTCCACGCGACTCTGGCGGTGCTCCGCGGCAGCACCCCATCCGAATCCACAGTGGACTTGCCGACTTATCCCTTCGAACGGCAGCGGTTCTGGCTGCCGCCACGCTCCCTGCGTGCCGACGCCGCGGCCGCGGGCCTCACCCCGACCGGCCACCCGCTGCTCGGCGGCGGCGCCGAGGTGGCCGGTACCGACGGTGTCCTGTTCACCGGGCTGCTGACCGTGCGCACCCAGCCGTGGCTGGCCGACCACGTCGTGCTCGGCGCGAACCTGTTGCCCGGCAGTGCTTTCGTGGAACTCGCGCTGCTCGCCGCCGGCCAGGCGGGCTGCGACCGGCTCGACGAACTGGTCCAGGAAACGCCGTTGGTCCTGCCCGCGGACGGCCGCGTCCAGCTCCAGGTGTCGCTCGGCGCGCCCGACGAGACCGGGCGCCGCGCGGTGGCCGTCTCGTCGCGGCCCGACCAGCCGTCGGTGACCGCGGGCTGGACCCGCAACGCCGCCGGGTACGTCTCCGCCGGTGGCGCCGTGCCCGCGCCGGAACCGGTCTGGCCGCCGGAGGGTGCCGAGCCGGTCGGCCTCGACGACCGGTACGACCGCATCGCCGAGGCGGGCTTCGGCTACGGCCCCGAGTTCCAGTGCCTGCGCGCGGTCTGGCGGCGGGGTGGCGAGCTGTTCGCCGAGGTTTCCCTGCCGGAGCACCGCATCGCCGAAGCCGCGGACTACGGCCTGCACCCCGCGCTGCTCGACGGCGCGCTGCACGTCGTCGCGTTCGGCGACCCCGAAGACGTCGAGGCGGGCCGGATCCCGTTCTCCTGGCACGACGTCCGCCTGCACGCCACCGGCGCGAGCACCATCCGTGTCCGCTACACCGCAGCGGGCGGGATGTCCATCGTGGACACCGCGGGCGCGCCGGTCGCCGAAGTCGGCGCGCTGGCCCTGCGGCCCGTCGCGGCCGATCAGCTGACGGCCACCCTCTCCCGCGACGACCTCTACCGCGTCGCCTGGACGCCGGTGCCCGCACCGGCCACGACGGCGACCTGCCTGCGCACCACCGGCCTCAACCTGACCGGCGAGGTCCCCGACTTCGTGGCGGTGCGGCCCGAACCCGGCACAAGCGCGGTGCCGGAGCGGGTTCGCACCGCCACGAACCACGCACTCGGCCTGATCCGCGGCTGGCTCGCCGACCCCCGGTTCGAGCGCGCGAAGCTCGTCTTCGTGACCAGCGAACTCGCCCACGCGGGCGTGCGTGGTCTGGTTCGCTCGGCGCAGACCGAACACCCCGGCCGGTTCGTGCTCCTGGACACCGACACCGAGCTGACGCCGCCGGAAATCGCGGCCGCCGCGGCCACCGGCGAGCCGGAGCTGGCGTACCGCGACGGCGTCGTGCTCGTCCCGCGGCTGGCGCGGGCCACGGTGCCGGAAGCCGTCCCGGCGCCGCACGGCACCGTCCTCCTCACCGG
>NZ_JAAGNB010000358.1:0-1658 GCF_010550475.1 Amycolatopsis sp. SID8362 | reverse complement strand
CGGGGCCGGGCAGCGGACCGGTCGTGGCGGTGCCGTCGCCGGAATCCAGGCGCAGCAACGACTGCCCGCCCGCGCGGACCCGGGTCTTGCACACCGTCGTACCGCGCAGCGGCAGCGGCAGCACGGTGACGTCCGGTTCCAGCAGGCCGGTCAGCGCGTGGCCGCCTTCGTCGTCGCCGAGCGGCGTGACCAGGACGACTTCGGCCGCGGACCGGGCCGCCAGCAACGCGGCCAACCCGGCCCCGCCGGGGCGACGGCGGCGGGCGGTCAGGTCGACCACCGGCACCGGCGCTTCCGGGCACAGCCGCTCGGCGGTGCCTTCGGCGTCGACGTCCAGCAGGGTGTCGCCGAGGACCACCAGCGGCTTCACGCGGTCACCCCGAGCGCGTCGTCGAGCGCCGCGCACAAGCCGTGCACCAGCACCAGGTGCATTTCCTGGACGGTCGCGACGGTGGGGGCCTCGACGGTCACGGCGTCGTCGCACAAGGCGGCGAGGGGGTTCGGGGCGGGCCCGGTCAGCGCCCAGGTCGTCACGCCCAGCTCGTGCGCGGCCTTCGCGGCGGCGACGACGTTCTGGCTGGTGCCGCTGGTGGACAGGCAGACCAGCACGTCGCCCGGCCGGCCGTGCGCGTGCACTTGGCGGGCGAAGACCTCGTGGTCGCCGTAGTCGTTGACGATGGCTGTGGTCGCGGAGGTGTCCGCGTGCAGCGCGATGGCCGACAGCGGTCGCCGCTCGTCGCGGAACCGGCCGACGAGCTCGCCGGTCAGGTGCTGGGCTTCGGCGGCGCTGCCCCCGTTGCCGCAGGCGAGCAGGCGGCCGCCCGCTTCGAACACCCCGGCGAGCTGCCGCCCCCACGCGGTGATCTTGGGCGCGGATCCCCGGGTTCGCCGGGCGGCCTCGGCCAGAGCGGCGAGATGGTCCTCCATCATGGCACCTCCTTCTGCACCGGCGATGCCGCGCCGGGTCGGGTCGGACGGGGGCGGCGGAGCACGAACGGCCCCAGCGCCAGCAGGTCGATGGGCGCCGAGCCGAAGCACTCGAGCGCGTCGCGCGGCGAGTCGACCATCGGCCGGCCCGCCGTGTTGAGACTGGTGTTGATCACGACCGGCAGGCCGGTCCGCCGCTCGAACGCCGTGAGCATCCGGGCCAGCACCGGGTTTTCGCGGTCTTCGACGGTCTGCACGCGGGCCGTGCCGTCGACGTGCGTGACGGCCGGGATGCGGTCCCGCCAGCCCGCGGCGACGTCGTGCACGAACAGCATGTACGGGCTCGGGAGCGGGCCACGGGTGAAGATCTCGGCCGCCCGTTCCGCCCGCACCATCGGCGCCACCGGGCGGAACTGCTCGCGTCCCTTGACGTCGTTGAGGCGTTCCAGGTTCGCCTCGCGGCCCGGGTGGGCCAGCAGCGACCGGTGCCCGAGCGCCCGCGGGCCGAACTCGGCGCGGCCTTGGAACCACGCGATCACTTCGTCGTTCGCCAGCGCTTCGGCGACGGTCTCGGCGAGGTCGGCGGGGCGCTCGTAGGGCAGCTTCGCCTTGATCAGGATCTCTTCGAGCTGTTCGTCGGTCCAGTCGCGACCCAGCCCGGCGTCGCCCGTCGGCGCGCCGCGTTCCCCGGCTTCGGCGGCCAGCTGCAGGGCGGCGCCGAGCGCGGTGCC
>NZ_JAAGNB010000318.1:0-1753 GCF_010550475.1 Amycolatopsis sp. SID8362 | reverse complement strand
GCCGGCCACGACCGCGACCCCTTCGCCGCCCGCCCCGTCGACGGCGAACGCGGCGACCCGGCCGGCCCGGACGGCCGGGTGCGCGGCCTCGACGGTGGCCTCGATGTCCTGCGGGTAGTGGTTGCGGCCGTCGACGATGATCAGGTCCTTGAGCCGGCCGGTGACGTACAGCAGTCCTTCGTGGACGAAGCCGAGGTCGCCGGTGGCCAGCCAGCCGCCGTCCGCCAGCGGGGCGTCCTGGCCCCAGTAGCGGTCGGCGACGTTCGGGCCGGACACCCGGATCTCGCCGACCTCGCCGTCCGGCAGCGGCTCGCCGGTCGCTTTGTCGACGACGCGGATCCGCTGGCCGTACGGGCGTCCCACGGAGACCAGGCCGGACGCCGTCACGGTCGGGCCCTCGTCCCCCGTGCTCGTGACGAAGACCGTCGCCTCGGCCAGCCCGTAGCACGGCTTGTGCGCCGCGCGCGGCAGCCCGAACGGCGCGAACGCCCGCTCGAACGCCTCGACGGTGGCCGCGCGGACCGGCTCGCTGCCGTTGAGCACCGAGTTCACGTGCGAGAGGTCGACGGACTCCAGCTCCCCCGCCGCCTCGGCGGCCAGGTCGAAGGCGAAGTTCGGCGCCGCGGTGATCGCGCCCGGGTACTCCGCCAGCAGCCGGATCCAGCGCAGCGGGTCGCGCACGAACTCCATCGGCGTGAAGAACACCGACCGCGAGCCGAGGAAGACCGGCGTGCCGATCAGCAGGACCAGCCCCATGTCGTGGAAGAACGGGACCCAGCCGGCCAGCGGCGTCGACGCGTCGGCGTGGTAGCAGCGGGTGGTCTGCCAGCAGCTGGCCACCAGCGCGCGGTGCGAGATCACGGCGGCGGCCGGGCGGCGCGTCGAACCCGACGTGTACTGCAGGTAGGCCGGGTCGGCCATCGCGACCGCGGCGGGCGGCTCGGCGCCGTCGGGCCCGATGTCCTCGATCGCGAGCACGACGTCCGGCCGCCCGGCCAGCGAGGCGGTCTTCTCCAGCAGGTTCTTCGAGGTCAGGCACACCGACGGCCGGGCGTCGGCGAAGGCCGACTCGATCCGGGCGGCGTGGGTGCGGCCGGTCGGGACGGACAGCGGCACCGCGACGAGCCCCGCGTAGAGCGTGCCGAGGAAGGCGACGACGTACTCGAGGTCCTGGCGGGCGACGATCGCCACGCGGTCACCCGGCCGGGTGTGGCGCCGCAGCTCGCGGGCGGTACCGCGGACGCGGGCGAGCAGCTGCGGCCACGTCAGCGTGTGCTCGGCCGGGCCGGGGAAGGTCAGGCACTTGAAGGCCGGGCGGTCTTCGGCGGCGTTGCGGAGCAGGTAGTCCGTGAACGGCGTGGCCAGGACCTCGTCCGGGACGTCTGCGGGCGGCACGGGCCCATCCTGCCCTAGGTTGGGCGGGCGATGGACCAGTTCGAAGAGCACGGGATCCGCGTCGTCACCGGACGCGACGCGAGCGCGCGGGCACTGCGCTCGCCGGACCTGACGTCGGATCCCGGCGGCGGCTCGCCCAGCGTGCTGCTGCGCGACGGCGAGAGCCACACCCGGCTGCGCGGGGTGCTGCGGGAGATCATCGCCCGCCTGGAGCCGCTGCCGGCGCCGGTGCTCGCCGGGATCGAGGCCGTGGTGGCCGGGCTGGGCCCGGAGTTCGACCTGGTGCGCGACTTCGCGCGGCCGGTCGCGGGCGCGGTGACGGCGGCGGTGCTCGGGGTCGCCCTCGACGACGGCTTCC
>NZ_JAAGNB010000258.1:0-1930 GCF_010550475.1 Amycolatopsis sp. SID8362 | reverse complement strand
GCGGTGCGCGAAGCCGACGTCGTGATCTGCTGCACCGGCGCGCAGGACGCTGTCTTCACGCCGGAGCACGTGCTGCCCCGCGGCGGCCGCGCCCTGGTCGTCTGCGACCTCGGCCTGCCGCGCGACGTCGACCCGGCGGTCGGCGAGCTCGACGGCGTCCGCGTGGTCGACCTGGCCACGATCCAGCGCCGGATGCGTGAAGCCGGCACCCCGACCACCGAGCGCCAGACCGCCAAGGCGACCGGGATCGTCCTCGACGAGGTGCGCGACTACCTCGCCGGGCAGCGCAGCGCCGAGGTGACCCCGACCGTGACGGCGTTGCGCAAGCGCGCGGCCGAGGTCGTCGACGCCGAGCTGCTCCGGCTGGACAACCGGCTCCCCGAGCTCGACGCCGGGGTCCGCGAAGAGGTCGGCCGCACGGTCCGCCGGGTGGTCGACAAGCTGCTCCACGCGCCGACGGTGCGGGTCAAGCAGCTGGCCGCCGAGACGGCCGACACCGACTACGCGAACGCGTTGCGAGAACTGTTCTGCCTCGACCCGCAGGCACCGGCCGCCGTGGCGAGCCCGAAGCCCCCAGCAGAGAAGAAGTAGTAGTGACCAGAGTCATTCGCATGGGCACGCGCGGCTCCAAGCTCGCGCTCGCCCAGACCGGGACCGTCGCCGACGCCCTGCGCGCCACCGGCGCCGAGGTCGAGATCGTCAAGGTGACCACGCCCGGTGACCAGTCCTCCGCGCCGATTCCCACGATCGGGGTCGGCGTCTTCACGTCGGCGTTGCGGGAAGCCTTGCTGCGCAACGAAGTCGACGTCATCGTCCACTCGTACAAGGACCTGCCGACGACGCCGGAGCCGGGCATCACCCTGGCCGCCGTGCCGCCGCGCGAGGACCCGCGGGACGCGCTCATCGCGCGCGACGGGCTCACGCTGGGCGAGCTGCTGCCCGGGGCCACGGTGGGCACCGGCTCGCCGCGGCGCACCGCGCAGCTGCGCGCGCTGGGCCTCGGTTTGGAAATCGTGCCGATTCGCGGCAATATCGACACCCGCATGCGCAAGGTGACCGACGGCGAGCTCGACGCCGTGGTGCTCGCGCGTGCCGGACTGGCCAGGGTCGGACTGGCCGAGGCGATCACCGAGACCCTCGACCCGATCCAGATGCTGCCCGCGCCCGCACAGGGCGCGCTGGCGGTGGAGTGCCGGTCCGCCGACGTGGACCTGGAGCAGCTGCTCACATCCACTTTGGACGACGAGGGCACGCGGGCCGCGGTGACGGCCGAGCGGGCCCTGCTGGCCGCGCTCGAGGCGGGGTGCAGCGCGCCGGTGGGCGCGCTCGCCGAGATCGTCGAAGATCTCGACGCCGAGGGCAAGGTCGTGGAACGGATCTCGCTGCGCGGCACCGCCGCGGCCGAGGGCGAGAACGGTGCGGTGGACATGGTCCGGGCCATCGCACTGGCCGACAAGGACCAGGCTGCCCAGCTGGGCAAGGACCTGGCCGCCGAGCTGCTGGACCTCGGAGCCGGAGTCCTCTCCGGACCCACCCAGTAGCGCTCTCGCGAGCGCTTCGAAGACGTAGGAGACCTGTGGCAGTGCGATCGCGCACGGCCGCCGCAAGAGGAGAGAAATGACCCCCGCGCGAAAGACCACCGGGCGCGTAGCGTTCGTGGGCTCCGGGCCCGGCGACGCCGGCCTGCTCACGGTCCGTGCCCAGGAGCTGCTGACCAAGGCCGAGGTCGTGGTGACCGACCCCGACGTGCCCCAGGCCGTGCTGGCCATGGCCGCCGAGGGCGCCGAGGTCCGGCCCGCCGTCGGCGAGGCCGCCGAGGTCGCCAAGGACCTGACCGCCGAAGCCAAGGCCGGCCGGCTGGTGCTGCGGCTGGTCGCGGGCGACCCGCTGACCACCCCGGCCGTGGTGGCCGAGGTCCAGGCGGTCGCGC
>NZ_JAAGNB010000203.1:0-2470 GCF_010550475.1 Amycolatopsis sp. SID8362 | reverse complement strand
CAGCGTCGCCGGGATGCGGCCGCACGACCCGCCGTGGGGACGGCCGCTGCTGGCCGTCCCGCGCGCCACCACCCGGGCCGCCTGCGCCGAACTCGGCGTCGAGCCGTGGGACGACCCGCACAACGCCGAACCGCGCTTCACCCGCGTCCGGTTGCGCACCGAAGTGCTGCCGCTCCTGGAAGACGTCCTCAACGGCGGGGTGGCGGGCGCGCTCGCCCGCACGGCCGCGCAGCTGCGCGAGGACAACGAGGCGTTGGACACAATGGCGGACAGGATCTTCACCCGCGCGGGCGGCCCCGAAGGGCTGGATGTCGGAGCTCTCGAGGGCGAGCCGCCCGCCCTCCGGCGGCGGGTTCTCCGCAGGTGGCTGCTGGGCTCGGGCGTGCGCGAACTCACCGACGCGCACCTCCGCGCGGTCGACGGACTGGTCGCCCGGTGGCGCGGTCAGGGCGGCGTCTGGTTGCCGGGCAACTTGGAGGCGAGCCGGTGCCGTGGCAGGCTCTGCCTCACCTCCCAACCCACCACACGAGGAGAATGACCCGTGTACGAGGGCGAAATCGCCTCCGTGCTCGTCACCGAGCAGCAGATCAAGGACAAGATCGCGGAGTTGTCGGAGCAGATCGCCGCCGACTACCCGGCCAACGGGCAGGGCGAACTCCTGCTGGTGGGCGTCCTGAAGGGCGCGGTCATGTTCATGACCGACTTCGCCCGCGCGCTGCCGCTGCCGACGCAGCTGGAATTCATGGCCGTCTCCTCGTACGGCTCGGCGACGTCGTCGTCCGGCGTCGTGCGGATCCTCAAGGACCTCGACCGCGACATCGCGGGCCGGGACGTCCTGATCGTCGAAGACATCGTCGACTCCGGCCTGACGCTGTCGTGGCTGCTGAAGAACCTCGCGAGCCGCAACCCGGCTTCGCTCGAGGTCGTTTCGCTGCTGCGGAAGCCCGAAGCCGTGAAGGTGGACGTGCCGGTGAAGTACATCGGCTTCGACATCCCGAACGAGTTCGTCGTCGGCTACGGCCTCGACTACGCCGAGCGCTACCGGGACCTGCCGTACATCGGGACGCTGGACCCGAAGGTCTACACCTCGTAGTCCCACCGGCGGAGTTCACCGACCGTTCACCGCAACTACCGGATTCGCGGAACCCCGGTGGTGAAGTTTGCGTCATAGGCTCTGATCACGTGCGTTAACCTATGCGAAGACCAGTCGTGCCCGCGGTGACCGGGTCGGGGGAACGGGAGAGAGCTCAAATGGGGAACAGCAGCGCTGCCGACGCGAACGCCTTCAAGGCCGCGGCCGCGGCGGGTCAGGTCGGGATCGACCCGGACGCCGCGCAGACCGTGCTGAACAAGATCCGCACCGGCAAGGACGCCGTCGAAGCGCTGCTCAGCGGCGCGGGCACGCTCGCCCAGCCGCCGAAGCTCGGCGACAACCCGGTCGGCAACGCGATGGCCGCGAAGTTCGTGCAGCGCGCCGACGGCGGTGGCGACTCCTACGCCGCCGCGCTGCAGAACCTGCTCGACCAGTACTCGGCCGCGGAGGAGGGCATCGTCACGGCGATGTCCCGCTACCACGAGATCGACAACGCCGCCGCCGACCCGTTCCGCAACGCCTGAGTCCTGAGGGGGATTTCGCAGTCATGGCTCCGAACCACGGCGACCAGCCGTCTTCGACCGACCCGGGTTCGCTCGTCCCGCTCGGTGACAACTCCGCGTCGCAGAACATCGTCGCCAACGCCCGCGGCAGCGCCGGCGGCTTCGACATGGGCAGCGACCGCGCGATCGCGAACCCGCCGAACTGGAACGCGCAGGAAAGCCAGCAGCTCTACGCCGGCGCGGTCAACAACAACGACCCCGGCACGGCCGAGGCGACCGGGCACGCCTGGGCGCACCACGGCACCGAGCTGAAGCAGGCGTCCGACCACCTGTACAACGCGATCGCCGAGCTGGGCAACGCGTGGGTCGGCCAGGGTGCCGGCGGCGCGCAGGGCGCGCTGGTGGCCATCGCCAACTCCGGTTCGCAGGCCTCCGACGCCGCGCACACGATGTCCGACCGGCTCGCCCGGCAGGCCGCGGCGGCCGCCGAGGTCAAGAAGATGCCGGCCCCCAAGGACTACGACCCCAAGCAGTCCATGGCGGCCGCGCTGGCCGGCGGCCCGGCGGCGCTGATCGCCGACCAGAAGGCGCAGGCGGACGCGGCCAACGACGTCAAGGCGCAGCAGGTCGCGTTCTTCAACGCCTACACCAAGGCGATGAGCGAGGTCGACAGCTCGACCCCGAGCTTCGGCCCGGAGTCGCTCGGCATGAAGCCGACGGGTTCGCACAACTCCATCTCGTTCAACTCGGTCAACGCCGTCGGCAGCACCGGCCCGGTCCAGGGGCTCCCCGGTGGCGCGGGCGACGCGATCGTCGCCTCCAGCGGCTCCGGGTTCGGCAGCGGCGGCGCGTTCGGCGCGCAGCACGCGGCCGG
>NZ_JAAGNB010000156.1:0-1419 GCF_010550475.1 Amycolatopsis sp. SID8362 | reverse complement strand
GCTGGCGGACCTGGCCGCGGACCGCGTCACCGGCGCCGCCGTGCTGCGCGCGCACTGAGCTGCTGGCCGGCGACCGGCGTGCTTGACTGGGGGGTGACGGGCCGGCAGCCCGGCCCGGGACAGGAGGAGGGCGTCATGTCCTCGGACCGGCACGGGCCGTCCGCTGTCCGGCGGCAGGCGGCGAAGGAGATCCTCGCGGTCGAACGCTCGGAGCCGCGGCCGGGCTGGCTGGTCGTCACCGCGGTCGGGGAGATCGACGCGGTGTCCGTGCGGCTGCTGCAGCGCGCGACGTGGCAGGAGGCGGCCGCGGTCACGGTGGTGGACCTGTCCGGCGTGACCCTGCTCGGTGCGGCCGGGTTGCGGGCGCTGGCACAGGCTGCCTGGCGCGCACGGGCGGAGGGCGGCCGGCTGTGGCTGGTCGTGCCGCCGCACCCGGTTTCGGTCGCCTTGTCGATGTTCTGGCCCGGTGAGCGCGTCCGCGGGTTCGCGACGCTGGCGGACGCGCTGCGGGCGGACGCCGGGGACCCGGGATGAGCACGGGGCCGGACGACCGCGCGGTGTTCGTGATCGAGCCGAACACGGTGCCGCCGCTCAGCGCGCTCCGGCGGTGGACCGGCCGGGTGCTGCCGCTGCTGGGCGCGGACCACCTGTGGGCGGCGTGCCTGGTCGTGACCGAGCTGGCCACGAACGCCCACGAACACGGCGCCGGACCGGTCACGATCACCGCTTCGGCCGCCGCGGTCCCGTGCTCGGCGCTGCTGGAGGTCCATGACGAGGGCGCCGAGCGCCCGGTGACCGGCGAGCCGGGGCCCGGCTCCCCGCACGGCCGGGGGTTGGTGCTGGTGCACGGGCTTTCGCGGGCTTGGGGTGTGCGGGGAACCGGGCTCGGGAAGACGGTGTGGGCGCGGATCGACTGCGGGAGCGGGACGATCGGGCCGTGCCAGGTGCGGCCGGAGCCGATCGTGATGGACCCGGAGCCCTGCTGACGGCGGGGTGCCGGTCGGCCGGGATTGGCTGCGGGCTTGAGCCGGGATCGACGGCGGGCGATCGGGTCACGCCCGGCGCCCGGCTGACCGTGGGCCGGGTCGGCCGGGTGGCGACCGCGGGCTTGGGCCGGGATTGACGGCGGGCGATCGGGCCGCGCTCGGTGCAGCCGGAGTCCGGCTGACCATGGGCTGGGTCAACCGCGGGGCTTCCGCATCGCTGCGCCGAATGCGCCGCGGGCCGCGGGAGCGATCAAGCCGCAGCCCGGCTGACCGCGGGCCCGCTCACCCAGGCGCGCCCGTGCGGCGTTCCGTGGTCAAGACCGCCCAGACGGCCTTCCCACCCGACCACCGCGGGCTGCTTCCCCACCGCTGCGCCGAATGCGCCACCAGCTGCAGGCCCAGGCCGGCCGACCCGGGCCTTGGCCGTGGGGAC
>NZ_JAAGNB010000118.1:0-830 GCF_010550475.1 Amycolatopsis sp. SID8362 | reverse complement strand
GTGGTCCTGGTGCGGCGCCGGAAGGTCGTGGCGGTGTGAGCGCCGTCGAACTGGTCGCCGCCGCGCGCCGGCGCGGAGCCGTCCGGGCCCGCGGGGTGTCGGCCGGGCTGGCGGTCACCCTCGTCGCCGTCTTCGCGCTTTCCCTGGCCGTGGGCGACTTCCCGGTTCCACTCGGCGACCTGCCCGGCCTCCTCTTCGGCGGCGGCGTCGGCCGCGCGGCTTACGTCGTCACGGAACTGCGGCTGCCGCGGGCGGTCACCGGCGTGCTCGCCGGCCTCGCGTTCGGCACGTCCGGCGCGCTCTTCCAGCGCCTCCTGCGCAATCCTCTCGCGAGCCCGGACGTCATCGGCGTGACGCAGGGCGCGAGCGCCGCGGCGGTCGTGGCGCTCGTGCTCTTCGAGGCCTCGGGCGTGGTGGTCTCGGCCGCGGCGCTGGCCGGCGCGGTGCTCACCGGCGCCACGATCTACCTGCTGTCCCGCCGCGGCGGCGTGCACGGCTACCGGCTGGTCCTCGTCGGCGTCGGCGTGGGCGCGGTCCTGACCAGCGTCGTCTCGTACCTGATGACCTGGGCCGACGTCACCCTCGCCCAGCAGGCGCTGGTCTGGCTCACCGGCAACCTCAACGGCCGCGGCTGGGACCAGGCCGCGCCGCTCGCCATCGCGCTCGCCGTCCTGCTGCCCTTGGCACTGAGCCAGAACCGCGCGCTGACCGGGCTGCAGCTCGGCGACGACACCGCGGCCGGGCTCGGGCTGCGCGTCGAACGCAGCCGCCTGGTCCTGCTCCTGCTCGCCGTCGCGCTCGCGGCCTTCGCGACGGCGGCCGCCGGGCCC
>NZ_JAAGNB010000079.1:0-3993 GCF_010550475.1 Amycolatopsis sp. SID8362 | reverse complement strand
GGCGCGGACGTGGGCGCTCGGGCGTGTCGGCGAGCTGCTCGGCGCGCCGGCGGACGACACCGACCCCGCCGTGGCGAACCTGGTCACCGTGCTGGCCGTCTGCCACGGGCTCGGGCACGACGCCGTCTCCGGCAAGCTCGCCGAGTACGCCGCCCTCGCGCGTGAGGTCGCCGCCGTCGACGCGGCCTTGATCGACGACGTCGGGCCGTCCCGGCGCCCGGCCGAGACCGCGCTCATCACCACCCTGCTCGGCGAACGGCTTTTCGCCGGGCTGCGGCACTTCGCGCTCGTGGACGCGCTGGGAGCGGCACCGGCCGAGGCCTGACGCGCGCATGTCATGAACGGGTCATTCATGTCGTCTGGTGACAGGGCCTCGGCAAAGTCGGGCGGCACGGCCGATCCGGCCATCCGCGACGACATGAATGAGTCATTCACCTCGCCAGACGACATGAATGAGTCATTCACGACATCCCCGCGACGCCGGGCAGACCACGCCGCCAGGCATCTCTGCCGCCGGCCGGCCGAGGCCTGACGCCGGGACGCGAACGCCCCGGCGCCGGCCCGCTCAGCGCTTCCGGTTCAGCGGCGCGCGGCCCGCGTACTCCGCCGCCGTGCCCAGGTCCTCCTCGATCCGCAGCAGCTGGTTGTACTTCGCCGTGCGGTCGGCCCGCGACAGCGACCCCGTCTTGATCTGCCCGCAGTCCACCGCGACCGACAGGTCCGCGATCGTCGTGTCCTCGGTCTCCCCCGACCGGTGAGACATCACAACGCCATACCCGGCGCGCGACGCGACGTCGACCGCGTCGAGGGTTTCGGTCAGCGTGCCGATCTGGTTGACCTTGATCAGGATCGCGTTGGCGACGCCCTGCTCGATCCCTTCGGTCAGCAGTCCCACGTTGGTGCAGAAGACGTCGTCGCCGACGAGCTGGATCTCCTCCCCCAGCGCCCGCGTCACCAGCTGCCAGCCGTCCTTGTCGTCCTCCGCCATGGCGTCCTCGATCGACGCGATCGGGTACCGGGCGACCAGGTCGCGCAGGTAGCCGGCGTGCTCGGACGCCGAGCGCTTCACGCCTTCGCCGCGGTAGTGGTAGACCCCGTCCTCGTAGAACTCCGACGCGGCCAGGTCCAGCATCAGCGCCACGTCGTCGCCGGGCACGTACCCCGCGCGTTCGATCGCCCGCACCACGAAGTCCAGCGCCTGCTCGGCCGTGTCGAGCTGCGGCGCGAACCCGCCCTCGTCCCCGACGTTGGTGTTGTGCCCGGCGTCGCGCAGGATCCCGCGGAGCGTGTGGAAGACCTCGGCGCCGATCCGGACCGCGTCGCCGAAGCTCGACGCGCCGACCGGCGCGATCATGAACTCCTGGAAGTCGATCCCGTTGTCGGCGTGCACCCCGCCGTTGACGATGTTCATCATCGGCGTCGGCAGCCGGTACGTGCCCTCCCCGCCCAGGTGGCGGTACAGCGGCAGCACGTGCGCCTGCGCGGCGGCCTTCGCCACCGCCAGCGACACGCCGAGGATCGCGTTCGCGCCGAGGCGCGCCTTGTTCGGCGTGCCGTCCAGCTCGCACAGCACCCGGTCCACCTCGACCTGCGACCGCGAGTCGAGACCCACGACCGCGGCGGCGACCTCGCCGTTGACCGCGGCGACGGCCTTCCGGACCCCCTTGCCCAGGAACCGGCCCGGATCACCGTCGCGCAGCTCGACGGCCTCGCGCGTGCCCGTCGACGCACCCGACGGCACCGCCGCGCGCCCGAACGACCCGTCGGCCAGCTCGACGTCGACCTCGACCGTCGGGTTGCCGCGGCTGTCCAGGATCTCCCGGCCGGTGACATGGACGATGGCAGTCATTTCTCTCCTCAGCGGCACGACGGCGTCGCGCCTCGGGGTCAGGGAAGCCCGGCGGGACGAACACGGCGCGGGCGGGACGACGTCGTCACCTGCCACCGGCCGGACCGGTACCACCACCGTTCTACCGGGCCGCCACTGGGGAAAACCCCAGCATCGCGCCGCTAGCGTTCCGCCCGAAACCCCGCCAAAGTCCGAAGTGGAGCCCGCATGCCCATCGCCACCCCCGACGTCTACCGCGAAATGCTCGCCCGGGCCAAGGGAGGCGAGTTCGCCTACCCGGCCATCAACGTGACCTCGTCCGAGACCGTGAACGCCGCCATCCGCGGCTTCGCCGAGGCGGAGAGCGACGGCATCATCCAGTTCTCCACCGGCGGCGCCGAATTCGCGTCCGGCCAGAAGGTCAAGGACATGGTCACCGGCGCCACCGCCCTGGCCGAGTTCGCCCAGGTCGTCGCCGCCAAGTACGACGTCAACGTCGCGCTGCACACCGACCACTGCCCCAAGGACAAGCTCGACGGCTTCGTCCGCCCGCTGATCGAGATCTCCGCCGAGCGCGTCAAGAACGGCCAGAACCCGCTCTTCCAGTCCCACATGTGGGACGGCTCCGCGATCGACCTCGACGAAAACCTCGAGATCGCGCAGGAACTGCTGGCCAAGACCGCCGCCGCGAACATCATCCTCGAGGTCGAGATCGGCGTCGTCGGCGGCGAGGAAGACGGCGTCGAAGCCGAAATCAACGAGAAGCTCTACACCGCCGAAGGCGACTTCCTCAAGACCATCGACGCCCTCGGCGCCGGCGAGAAGGGCCGCTACCTGCTCGCGGCCACCTTCGGCAACGTCCACGGCGTGTACAAGCCGGGCAACGTCAAGCTCCGCCCGGACGTCCTCAAGGGCGGCCAGGAAGCCGCGGCCAAGAAGCTCGGCCTGGACGCCGGGTTGAAGCCGTTCGAGCTGGTCTTCCACGGCGGTTCGGGTTCGCTGCCGGAGGAGATCCGCGAGGCGGTGTCCTACGGCGTGGTGAAGATGAACGTCGACACCGACACCCAGTACGCGTTCACCCGCCCGATCGTGGACCACTTCTTCAAGAACTACGACGGCGTCCTGAAGATCGACGGCGAGGTCGGCAACAAGAAGGTCTACGACCCGCGCTCGTACCTGAAGGCGGCTGAGACCGGCATGGCCGCGCGGATCGTCGAAGCCTGCGAAGCGCTCGGCTCGGCAGGCACCCGACTGAAGTGAACTATTTTCACACTTCTCGGAGGATCCGGGCGATCTCGTCCGGGTCCTCCGAAGTGCGCAGGACGGCCAGGCGCACCGGGTCGACGAACAGCGCGGTGATCCGGCAGAGGATATCGACGTGCTCGGCGGCCGAGGCCGCGATCGCGATGCACAGCGAAACTTTTTCACCGTCCCACGGCACGGGATCGGTGAACCGGGTGACGACCAGGCCCGGATTGACCAGCAGGTAGTCGTGGATGTGCAATCCGTGCGGAACGGCGATTCCGTACCCGAGGTAAGTCGACGCACGGTGCTCCCGCGCGTGCAGCGAGTCACGGTATCCCGTGTGGACGGACCCGGCGCTTTCGAGGGCGTTTCCGATGTGCGCCAAGGCTTCCCACCGAGTGGCCGCCGCGACACCGAGTTCGACCGCGTGCACGTGCAGGGGTAGCAGTTTTTCTTTTGTCACTGGTTGGTTCTTTCTGGGGGGATGCGGGAAAAGACGGCCGGGTCACGTCGTCGTGCGCGCTCACCGTACGGCACGGCGGCGCGATCCGGCGAAAACCCGGTCGTGCGTCACACCATTCGCAAAATTACGCGAAAACGCTTCGAATCCCGGCGCGCTGGGCATTGTCAAGCATTTCCGGCGAAGTCCGGTGAAATCCGGGTTCGTGCCCCGGCCGGGGCCGGTGCCGCGCGCGTCCGGCCGATGGGCCAGGCTGGGAACCCGCCGGCACGGGCTCCGGCGATCGCGCGGACGGGAGAACTGTGGCTGTTCGGAGTGGGGTGCGGGCATCGGCCCGGCCGGATCTGGCGGGCCGGGACTGGGAACTGCGGGTGCTCAGCGACCGGGCGCGGGCCGCCGCGCTCGGCGAGGGCCAGGCCGTGCTGCTGCGCGGGCCCGCCGGGATCGGGAAGACCGGGCT
>NZ_JAAGNB010000025.1:0-1140 GCF_010550475.1 Amycolatopsis sp. SID8362 | reverse complement strand
ACGAGTGCCCGCGGGACCCCCAGTCCCGCGGCCACCCGCCGCTGCGCCAGCCGGTAGGCGACCAGCGCGCCGAGCCCGGCGCCGAACAGCACGTGCGGCCCGGCGAGCACCCCGGCCAGTTCCGCGGACAGCGACTCGACGAGCAGCCACATGTCCCGGTACGGGTGCTCGCCGCGGCGCTCGCCCCGGCCGGGCAGCTCGACGACGTGCACCGCGATCCTCGGGTCGCGCCACGCCCGGTAGCGGCCGGCGGCTTCACCGGCGTCCGGGAAACAGACGAACAGCAAGCGCTCCGGATCATCGGTGTCCACCCGTGGCCTCCCTTCCGACGTGCCCGGAGTTAGGGTCGACCACGGCACTTCCGTTCCGCTTCGGTCCGCCTTCTGGGGGCAACACGTGCGCTACCGCCTGCTCGGGCCGGTCTCGGTCCTCGGCGAAACGGGTGCTTTCCGGCCCGGTGGCCAGAAACAGACGTCCGTGCTGGCCGCGCTCCTGCTCAACCCGAACCGCGTGGTCACCGAAGACCGCCTGATCGACCTGACCTGGGGCGAGAACGCGCCGCCGAGCGTCCGCGGGCGGCTCCAGGTGCACATCTCGGAACTGCGGAAGCTCCTCGGCCGCGACGTCATCGTGCGGCGCGCGCCGGGCTACGTCATCGAAGTCGGCCCCGGCGAGCGGGACCTCGACGTGTTCGACGACGAGGTCGCGCAGGCCAGGGCCACCATCGGGCCCGAGGCCGTCGCGCACCTGCGCGCCGCGCTCGCGCTGTGGGAGGGCACCCCGCTCGGCGGCGTGAGCGAAGCGCTGGCCGAGCACGAAGGCCCGGCGCTGGCCGAACGCCGGCTCGTCGTGCTGGAGGAGCTCTACGAGCAGGAGCTGGCTTCGGGACGGCACGCCGAGGTGGTCGGCGAGCTGCGGCAGCTCGTCGAGGAACACCCGTTCCGCGAACGGCTGCGCGCCGCGCTGATGCTCGCGCTGCACCGCTGCGGCCGCACGCCGGAAGCGCTGGAGACGTACACGCGGGCGCACGACCTGCTCGTCGACGAACTGGGCATCGAACCCGGCCAGGCGCTGCAGGACCTGCGGCTGCGGATCCTGCGTGGCGAAGGCGACCCGGCGCCGGCACCCGCCGCGGCCCCG
>NZ_JAAGNB010001155.1:0-36774 GCF_010550475.1 Amycolatopsis sp. SID8362 | reverse complement strand
TGTGTGCGGTCAAGGACTGCTACTCCAACAAGATCGTCGGATACTCCATCGCCTCGCACATGCGGGCCTCACTCGCCGTCAGCGCGCTGCGCAACGCGATCGCGCTGCGCGACCCGCACGACGTCGTGGTCCACTCCGACCGCGGAGCCCAGTTCCGATCGGCGGCCTACCAGCGCCTGCTGCGCGGTCATGGGCTGACCGGGTCGATGGGTCGGGTCGGTGCGTGTGGTGACAATGCTGCGATGGAGTCGTTCTTTTCGTTGCTGCAGAAGAACGTTCTCGATACCCGCCGGTGGCGCACGCGGGAGGAGCTCCGGTTGGCGATCGTGTCCTGGATCGAGACGAAGTATCACCGCAAACGCCGCCAACGCGCCCTGGGCAAGCTCACCCCGGTCGAGTTTGAGACCATCTACACGGCCACGTCAGCGGCCTGAGAAACAGTCAGCTCCGGTGTCAACCGAAGTCTGGGCAGACCCGTAGACGTGCCCGATGCCTTGGTCGAGCAGGTGCCAGTGGAAGGCGGACTGGAACTCCGCACCGTTGTCGGTCTGGATCTTCTCGACCTGGAACGGCAGCCGGGACAGCACGTAGTCGAGGAACTGGATCGCGGTCTTCTGGTCGGAGCGGGGGTAGATTCGCAGGATCCGCAGGCGGGTGCAGTCGTCGATGGCGGTGTACTGGTAGTACCGCTTCTTCCGGCCGGCGTCGGTGGTGATCGGCTCGACGAACTTGACGTCGATCTGCAGCTGGTGGCCGGGGCGCTGCTTCTCATACCGCTTCCACCGCTGCTGGTGGCGTTTGTAGCGCTGAGACGCCGGTAGCCGGCTCATGCCGAGGCGTTTGAGGATGCGGTAGATCGTGGAGTGGCCGATCTGCTGGTCGTGGTAGCGGCGCAGGTACATTTCGATCTTCAGTGGGCCGAAGTGGTAGTGCTGCCGCAGGTGGATGATCTTCTCGACCACCTCGGGCGGGGTGATGGTCGGGCAGTGCAAAGGCGCGCTCGAGCGGTCCTTCAACCCGTCGATGCCCTCGTCCTCGTAGCGGCGTTTCCACCGGTAGTACACGGTGCGGCTGATGCCGTAGTACCGGCAGGTCGCCGCGACGTTGCCGCTGACTTCTTCGGCGTGACGTAGGACGGCCAGGCGCCGGTTCGCGCGCCTGACCAGGTCCTTCTCGCTCCATACTCGCTCAGCCATGGGTCTCCCTTGATCAGGAGCCCAGACTGTCAACACCCTCTGTCAGTTTTAGAGCTAGTCGTCGGTCGTCTTGCCGCTGTGGAAGTGCCGAGATATTCGCCGGGCACCCGCCGCGTCCGCGGGCTCGGGCTGCGCAGGAACCGGGCGGTCAGTTCCGCGCACACCTCGCCTGGGACGACGCCGCGGAAGACCACGCCCGCCGAACGGCCTTGCAGGATGTCCACGATGGACTCGGGGTGGAACTCGTGGTGTTCGGTGAACCGGAATTAGCCGGGGTCACCGCGCCGGCCGATGACGGGATCCGAGGAGTCGCCGTCGACCTCTATCGCCTTCTCGATACAGCGGATTCGGGCGTAGTCGGCCTCCGTCTGCGCGGGATCGTCGTGGACGAGGACCGCGAAACCGTAGTCCAGGGACGCGAACAGGTTCGACTCGGCGCCCACGAGGTCGCCGTCGCGGACATTGACGTGCAGAAGGTCGCAACTGGGAAGCTCTCGGATCGCTTCGTAGGTTCTGGTGTTCCGGATTCGTCCGCGCGAGGGGGGAAGCAGGAATACGACGATGACGCTTCGCCTGAGATGGTAGTCCAGCCGCTGCCGCCGGTCCCCGCGGAGATAGCGCGCGAGGCGGCCGATGGCATTGTCGCCAGTGGCCAGGCGGGCGCTTTCGGGCATCCCGCCGCCCGCTATCCGGGCTCCGGTTTCAATCAGCACCGGACCGTCTTCGGTGAGCATCAGTTCGGTGTGGGCGGGGCCGAACCTGATACCCAGAGCGTCCAGGACGTCGCGGGTGTAGGCGACGAGCGTCTCGTTGCCCGGTGCCGCGCAAGGCAGAAAGCGGACGCTTTCGTAGATAGCCGCGGAGCCCGCAGCGCTTTCTCCGCGCAGCACCTTGCGATAGCACGCGATGTCCGTGACCGCGTGCTCGCCGTCGAAGGTGAACGTGTTGACGACGTACTCGACACCGACGACGCGCTCCTGCACGACGACTTGCTCGTTCCGCGCGCCCAGGCGATTGGTCGCGCCGATCAGGTCGTCGAACGCGCGCCGCCACTCCGTGCCGCCGCGGACGAACGTGACACCGTCGGCGCCGACCGACTTCGCGGGCTTGACGACGAGATCGCACCCGGTCAAGGATTCACGATCCAGCCACTTCCCGACCTCCTCGGGATCGTCGGTGGCCACGGTCCTGATCGTGCGGAGGCCCTGGGCCGCGACCCCTTCGACCATGTGCCCCTTGTGCCGGCGCGCCGAGCCGAGCGCTGGAGTGTTGGCCAGGTGCGGTGTCAGCTCCGCGGCCAGGAGGTCTGCCAGCTCCACGCCGGGCTCCGCGCCGGCCAGCACGGCGACCGGGGTCGTCTCGTGGAGTCGGCTCACCAAGTCCGGTGTGACGGTCTCGCCGAAAAAGTACTCGTCGAGCACGTCAGGGAAAAAGGAGGCGCGGTAGACCTCGGGCGGTGGGTTGCTCGTGAGGACCCCGACGATCGAAAACCCGGCGGCGCGCAACCCGGCCGCGAGCAGATTGCCGGACGAGTAGGGGTCCACGATGACGACGGTCGGCTTGGTCACTGGTCCTCCTGCGTCGGAAGGCGGTCGAAATGTTGCCTGGTGGCACGGAGTCCGGGTTTCCCGCCTCGGCGCGGAGAGGATGGTGCACGATGGTGACCATGACGACGCTTCCCCTTTCCCCGGACGAGCTGCTGACCACGACCCGCTCGGTGCGTAAGCGCCTGGACCTCGACCGGCCGGTCCCGGAGCGGCTGGTGCGCGAGTGCCTGGAAATCGCGCTGCAGGCGCCCAGTGCGGGCAACGACCAGCAGTGGCGGTGGATCGTCGTCACCGATCCCGGCAAGCGCGCGGCCATCGGCCGTTACTACCGGCGCTCGTATTTCGAGTACGCCTTTGCCGCCGCGAGCGACTCGGCGACCGCGCAGGACGGCGCCGGCGCCGGCGATGGCGACGCCGAGCGCCGAGCTGCCAGCAGCGCGGCCTATCTGGCCGCGCACATCGCGAAAGTGCCGGTACTGGTGATCCCGTGCATCGAGCTGTCGAAGGGCGAACTGCCCGAGGGGAACCAGGCTTCCTTGTGGGGCTCGGTGCTTCCCGCGGTTTGGAGTTACGCGCTGGCCGCGCGTTCCCGCGGCCTGGGCACCGCGTGGACGACGCTGCACCTGGACTACGAGGAGGAGGTCGCCGAACTGCTCGGAATCCCGTCCGGTGTCCGGCAAGGCGCGCTCATCCCGACCGCGTTCTACACCGGTGACACCTTCAAGCCCGCGTCGCGCCTTCCCTTGGACGACGTCTTGCACTGGGACTCGTGGTGACCGCCGCGGGTCACGACGGGAACCGGCGGCCGTCACCGGTCCGCTCGCAACGTCGAAATGCGCCGTCGCAGGTGGTCGAGCACCGCTGCTTCGTCCTCGTCGGCGCCCGGGCGATTCAGGTAGTGCGGTGGCGCGAGGTGCAGATCCGGGCGGATCCTGCACCAGATGCCCGTCGGCGGTGTGGTCAGGTCACGCTTGGTGCCGGCGACGGTCTGCCAACTCCGCTTGGGCGGGGAAATCGCGGTGAGAGTGAAACCGGCCTGGGCGAGCCAGTTCTGGTCGGCCGTCCGGTCCGGGTCGTCCAGCGGCAGTCGCACGGCGACGGTGCAGCAGCCGAGCGATTCGGCTGCTCGCACCGCATCCGGGAAGGGCAGCGCGTCCGCGTCGCCGGCGCGCTCGGGGCGCACGGTGACGTGATTGGCCGCGATGAGCTCGGTGCTCTGCGGAGCGATCACCGTCGACCGCGCCGGTGAGGGTCGCGCTCGGCTCCGTGCGACGCGGACGCCGGCGGGAGCCGCGAGGTTCAGCCGAGTCAGCGCCTCGGCGAAGGCCGCGTCGTCCGCGTCGGCGAACCACCAGGGTGTGCTGGCCGGTACCGCGCGCCGCACGACGTCGGGATCGCGGTGGGCTTCGCGGAGCTCGGTGCACTCCAGGACGCCGCCCTGCATGACGTAGAACGGGACGATTCCCCAGTGCTGGGACCGGACGTGCGTGCAGTGGATGTGCTGGACGGCCTCGCCGCCGCGCACGGGGGGCACTGTCTTCCGGTTGCGCGCCGCGAGAAGCAGGGTGTGGTAGCGGTCGTGCACCCCCCGGTCCGTGCCGGAGTGGTACCCGATCATCCGGTGCAGGATGGCGGCCACGGCACCGACGGTCGCGTCCATGCTGCCCGAGCGGCAAAGCTCACCGTGCCCTGGACCGAATTCGTGCTCCGCCGAAAGGACGGTTACCGTGCCCAGCGCCAGGTCGGGCAGCTCAGCAACGTCGGGCTTGTGCAGCTCGGCCCGTGCGGCCGCGATCTGCCCGGGAGCACCCCAGAACCAGATATGCTCGTCCCCGCGGCGGATCTGCTCGCCGAGCCGGCCGAACTCGAAGGAGTCGGTATGGTAATCGCCGCGGTAGGTGCGCAGCAGCACCGACAACCGGAGCTGCGCGGACCGGCTGGGAAACCGGCGCGTTTCGTCCGGGTCGAGGAACATGGTGGCCGGGTCGAACGGGCGGCTCGCGAGTGTTCGCCTCATGCGGCCGAGCAGCTCGGCCACGGAGGTGACAGGGTAGGCCAGGACCCGGGCGTCGGCGTTCACGGCAGCACCTCCAGCCGTACGCTGCGGGGTTCGAGTACCGCTTCGAACGAACGGAACGACCGCATGTTGGCCGTCGGCCAGCGGCGGGGCGTACCCACGGCGCGCATCGCCGGGAAGCGGGCCGTGAACTGCTCCATCGCGATCTGTGCTTCCAGCAGCGCCACGCCGGCGCCGAGGCAGTAGTGCACCCCCCATCCGAAGCTGAGCGATGGACCGGGCGGGCGGTCGAGCCGGACCTCGTCCGGGCCGTCGAACTGCTCCGGGTCGCGGTTGGCGGTGGCGAGCAGGGCGACCACGAAGTCACCTTCGGGAATGTGATGCCCGCCGAGCCGGGTCGCCCGCAGGGCGTGCCGGCCCGTGCTTTGCACCGGAGGGTCGGTGCGGAGCACCTCGTGCACCGCCGCGGTGATCGACTCCGGGGCTTGGCGGAGGCGGCGGAATTCCGAGCCGTCGCCGCCGAGCAGGGCATGGAGCACGCTGCCCAGCAGACTCGCCGTCGTCTGGTAGCTCGCGTTGAAGATCTGGAAGACCAGCGGGATGATCTCCGCCTTCTCGATTTCGCCGGACGCACTGGAGCGGAGCAGGTGTGAGATCAGGTCGTCGTGCTCGTCGCCACGGCGGCGGTCGACGAGGATCCGCAAGCACCGCGTGATGGCTTCCGCGGCCACGTCGGCGCGGCCGAGGTGCTCTCGGGTGGGGGCACGTTCGAGCAGCAGGTTGAATTCCATGGTCTGCTGCCGGAAGTCGCCGAACGGCCACTCCGCGACGCCCAGGACCGGCTTGATCACCTCCAGGGGAAGCCGGTCGGCGAAGCCGGCGATCAGGTCGACCGGGCGGTCCCGGGGCAGCGCGTCGAGCAGTTCGCCGGTGGCGTGCCGGATCGACGCCGTCATGGCCCGGAGCCGGTCCGGCGTGAACCAGCCGGCGACGGCTTGGCGGGCCCGGGTGTGGTGCGGCGGGTTCAGCACGAGCAGGGTGCGGCCGAGGAGCTTCAGCGAGGGGTGCGCCCGCCAGCCCGCGCCGCCACGACCCCGGCAGGCCGCGTCCGCGTTGATGCCGAAGGCGGGATCGCGCAGCACGGCACGGCAGCCGGCCCAGTTCGTCGTCACCCACAAACCGTCCTCGATCGGGAGCACCGGGCCCGCTTCTCTCAAGCGCCGCAGCACCGGATAGGGGTCGTCCAGTACCTGGTCGGCCGCGAAGAGCAGCCGGTAGAGCCGGTGCGCTTCCGAGCCGGCCTCGTCGATCTCGGACCCTTCGAGTCCCACGGTTGGCACCTCACATCCGTCGCGGCAGTGCGGTATCGCGTTCGACCAAGCTGTCACCCCAGGTCGATCCGGCCGGCGCGGCGGTCCCGGTCGATCCAGCGGGCGAGCAGGATGTAGGCAACGGCGATCCAGGCCGCGCCCACCAGCAGTTCGAAGAAGATCTGGGCGAGTACCGCGGTTCCCAGGGCACCGGCGATGATCGCACGCACGGCCCGCAGGCCGTGCGTGACCGGCAGGAAGTCACTCATCACCCGGACCGGCCACGGCCAGAACGAGACAGGGACGTTGACCCCGGCGAAGAGGACCACCGACAGGTAGGCGATGTTCACCGAACCGGGCTCCAGGAAGGAGAAGCGGTAGACCACGGCCGCGACGAAGCAGCCGTAGCAGTAGCAAGTCACGGACACGACGACGAGGATCGGGAAGACGGCCAGCGAACCGGGCCACGGCACGGGGACGTCCAGGACGAGAATCAGCACGAGGAACACGAGTGCCGAGCTGCAGGACCCCATGACGATGCGCATCGACGGCCGGGCGAACACGCTCAGCACGTGGTTGCCGGGTGTGCCGACCAGCAGGCCGAGTACGCCGAAGTACCGTTCTGTCACCGCGGCGGGCGCGATCGCCGAACCCTCGAGCGCGATCACGCCGAGCACGTTGCCGATGAGTATGAAGGTGACCAGCCGGTCGCCCTCGACGTACTTTCCGGCCAGGCTGAAGAAGAGCACCTGGAAGACCAGGCGGACCACCCACCCGGTGAGCCACAGCCGGAGCTGGAACGTCTCGGTGAACTCTTCGTACCCGGAGCGGGCCGAAGCGGCGACGACGGTCGCGGCGTGGGAGCGGAAGACGCGGTGACCGGTCATGTGGTCAGCCGTCCCGTGGTCCGCAGCGTGCGCACGATCCGGGCGAGGAGCAGCGCGCTGAGCGGGAACATGACGATGGTGAGCGCCAGTTCGGCGAGCAGCATCCGGGGCATCTCGGGCTGCGGCCCGGCGCGGAGGCTCGCGCGTGCGAGATCGGCGCCCCAGGACAGGTAGATGCACCCGGAAAGCGGTTTCAGCCAGTCGGGCAGCAACGCCACGGGCGTGAAGAACCCGGCGAGGACGAACAGGGGGTAGTTCATGAAGTTGGGCAGCGACCTGGAGTTGCGGGACAGTCCGACGACGGCCGCGACGAGTGCGCCGGCCGAGATGGTCCCCACTGCCGTGACGAACAGGGCCGCGGCAAACCACCACGGGTGGTGGACGATGGGCCGGGCCTGGAACACCCCGACCCCGACGGCCCACGCCTCACTGTAGGCGAGCAACCCGACGAGAGCCGACATCGTCAGCCTGCCCCACAGGTACCCCGCGAAGGACGCCGGCGCCGCGAGCAGCAACTCGAGCATTTCGACGCTCTTGTCCCCGGCGAGGCTCATCCCGCCGAGCGCGAGCGTCACCGACCACAGCCCGTAGAGGGCGGGCGCGAGGAGCGCGGCCCCGACGAGGTCGTCTCGGCCGGCCACCGCGACGACCGAAAGGAACACCGCGGTGGTGAATGGGACGGCGACCAGCACACCGCCTTCGCTCGGGCGACTGAGGAACAGCCGGAGCTGGAACGAGAATCCGGCGGTGTAGCCGCTGGTCATGCTTCGGGCGCCTGTCGCTCGGTCAGGCTCAGGTACACCGATTCCAGCGGGGGCCGGACCGTGCGCACTTGCACGGCACCGTGGGCGAGCAGCGTCTCGATGACCGGCCGGATCGCGGCGGACGAGGTCAGCCGGACGTGCGCGCACCCACTCGCGTCGCGGTTGACCGACGCCACGCCGGGCAGGCGGCCGACTGCGTCGAGCGCTGGCGCGTCGGCGTCTTCGACGTCGACCTGGGTCCGCTCGTCGAACAGCGCGGACAGCGCCGCGGGGGAGTCGGTGACGAGGATGCGCCCGCGGTCCATGAGCGTGACGCGATCGCAGATCTGCTCGGCTTCGGAGGTGTCGTGAGTGGTGAGCACGATGGTCTTCCCGTCGGCGGCGAGCGTGGACACCAGCGTGCGGAAGTCGCGTCGCGCGGCGGGATCGACGCCGATGGTCGGCTCGTCCAGGAACAGCATCCCGGGGTCCGGCAGCAGCGCGCGGGCGAGGTGCAGCCGTTGCCGCATTCCCCGGGAGTAGGTGTGCACGGGTGAATCGGCGCGGTCGAGCAGGTCGAACCGTGCCAGTACGGCGTCACACCGGTCCTCGCGCAGCGCTTTGGGAATGTCGAGCATCGCGGCCCAGAACCGCAAGGTCTGCCGAGCGGTGAGATGGACGTGGAACCCGCGTTCGCCGCCGAGCGCCACGCCGATCCGCGCGCGGACTTGCGCCGCTTCGGTGACGACGTCGAAGCCCAGCACGCGCGCGGAGCCGGAAGACGGCAGCAGCGCGGTCGAAAGGATCTTCACGAGCGTGGTCTTGCCGGCGCCGTTCGGGCCGAGGACGCCGTGCACTTCGCCGTGCGGGATCGTCAGGGAGATTCCGTCCAGTGCCACTCGCGGCGGCTGCTTCGACTCGCGCCTGCCCTGGACCGCGTAGATCCGGTGCAGGTCGCGCACCGCGATCGCCGGCGCGTGCGGCGTCGCGGCGGTGAGCCGGAGCTCTTCCCGGGGGTCAGTTGCCTTCTGCATAGCGAAACGCTTTCCTTCGCATCGCGGCGAGTTCTTCGGCCGGCGCGTACCGGCCGCAGTCGGTGCCGATCATGCGCAGCACCTCTTCCGTGGCCTGGCGCACGTTTTCGGGTCGCAGCACCTCGCGTCCCTCGCACACGCTCAGGTGCCACAGCGGCTCCAGCCGTGCGCCCCGCCGGAGCTTGGCGGCGAGGTTCGTCGGCCCGAGGTGCACGCCGTCCAGACCGCGCTCGTAGCAGATTTCGAGAGCACAGCGGAAGAGCAGGTGGAACAGGATGGGGGTGGCACTCGTGCGGAGCCGTTCGACGAGTGCGGCGTGGCGGCCCCACAGCCGTCCCTGCCACTCGTACCAGAGGCCGAACCCCACCGGCTGCCCGTTTTCCTCGACCACCACGAGAGACTCGATGTCGCCCGCGTACCGGGCCAGCGCGTCGAGTTCGGCCACTATGTCGGCCAAGGTGCGTGGTGAACCGTGCCGCGCGACCGCCTGCAGCGCGAGCGGCGCGAGCGCGGTCACCTCGTCGGCGAGCCGGCCGGCGCGGAACCGGATTCCCGGCGCGCGAAGCACTCGCCGGTACTGGTTGAGGAGCTCGGCTCGCCGGCGCTTGCCCACGCCCTCGAGGTAGTCCTCGACGCTGCCGCCCGGTGCCGGCAGAAAGCACTCCGGTTGGGCGGAGAGAACGGGAATCGGCGGCCGGTCGCCGTCGGTGCCGGTCGCGATCAGGTCGGCTGTCGCCGTGGTCAAATGCAGCGCGTACACCCAGGGCCGGCCGTGCTCGGCGGCGAGCCGGACGGCTTCGCCGAGAAGGGCGCCAGCCGCGGCCGGGTCCGGCTCACCCGCCCAGTGCGTGCGGTACCCGCGGCGCTGGCCGAGCAGCAGGTACGGTTCCGGTTGACGGAACGGGTACAGCACGTGGGGGCGGTACGCGACCGTGGGCTCGTCGGTGGGCAGCACGAACGGAACGGTGGTCACCGGGCGTCCCGAGCGGCCGGCCACGAAGTACCGCTGCAGGTCGTCGCTGATGTCGGCGCACACGGCGAGCCACGGCGGCGACGAATAGAAGCCGTTCGCCGGGTGGTCGAGCAGCCCGGCCGCGGCGCCGAGATCGTCAAGGTCGTCCGCCACCGTGATCTGCGCTGCTGGTGTCATGGTCATCCTCCGATCGGCCCGCGGTTTCGAGGAATTCGGCCAGGTCGTCGAGACTCGGGTGGTCGAAGAGCGTGATGACGCTCAAGGTGAGGCCGAACTCGGTGTTGATCGCGTTCATGAGTTCCACGGCGCTGAGCGAGTTCCCACCGAGCTTGAAGAAGTCGCGTTCCCCGGTGGGTGGCGTTTCGCCGAGGACCGCGGTCCACAACGTGGCCAGCCGGGGCAACGTGCCGGCCGCGGTGCCCGGCGGAGCGGGCACCGGCCGACGGCCTTCCGGCGGTGTCAGGGGGACGGCAGGCGCCTGGTCGGACTGGCGCAGCGGCGCGACGCCTCCGGAGTGGGCGAGCGCAACCGGCTGCCCGGACCGGTGCGGGCGCACCGCAACCTGTTCGCGGTGGGGCGCCACCGCCAGCAGGGCGAGGAACAGCTCGCCGCCGGTACGCGGATCGAGGCCGTCTCCGTGGTTCGTGGTCCCGGCCGGCGGCGACGAACGCGGCGTGAGCGCGTCCGCCTGGAGTTTGCGCATCGTGAACTCGCCGACCCTGGCGATCAGCCTGCCGTCTTCGGCGTACGCGTCGATGTCGGCGACGATGATTCCGTTCGTCGACGGACGGCGCCGGATGTGACTGACCACCCGGGCGGGGAACGGCTCGAACAGCGTCAGCGACCCGCAACGGAACGGCAGGGCGAGCCCGTCGGTCGCGGGCCGGCGCGCCTCGGTGATCGCGGCGTCGAGAAGCGCCGGGTGGACGGCGTGCTCGGCGAGCTCGTCGACGAACGTCCGTGGAAGGCTGAGCCGGACCAGCCGCTCCGCGGTGTCGTCCGCCCGAACGGTGGTGCTTTCGACGACGTCCCAGCGCGGGCCGAGTGCGAAGCCGTCCGGATCGGGCTCGGCCGGTGCCGGCGTGTCCAGTGCACCGGCCAGCAGGGAAAGGGCGTCGTCGGGCGGCGGTGCCGGCGTCGCCGCCCGCATCCGCCCGGTGACGTGCACCGTGGTGGCCGGGCGTTCCGGGGCCGCCGTCGGGCGGGAGCGGGCGGTGAACTCCCATTCGTCGCCACGCGGGGTGAAGACGCAGCTCCAGCAACGGGGTTCTGAGCCGTCTAGGACATCGTGGAAGACGACATCGTCCCAGCGCACGGGACCGGGCTGGTCCACGACGGCTTCGTGGAAGGCCCGGAGCACCAGGTCCAGGTGGGCGGTCGCCGGCAGAATCGGCGTGCCGGAGAGCCGGTGCTCGTCGAGCAACGGCGAATCGGTCACCCCGACCACAATCTCCCATCTCGGCCAGCCCGGTTCCGGTTCGTCCGCCGGACGGGTTCGCGGTCCGGCGGTTCCGGAGGCGGGATCCGGCTGGGCCGCCATGCCGGCGCCGTTCCACGCCGGCCAGTTCACGGTCATCGCGGGCAGGCCCGCCCGGGCGAGCGCGACGAGGGCCGCATCGAGGAACGCGTTCGCGGCGGCGTAGTCGGTGCCGCCGACCAGGCCGCCGAGAGCCGCGCGGCTGGAGAACCCCACGACGAAGTCGAGTGCGGCGGTGTGCTCCTTCAGGGCCTCGGTGAGTGCCAGCGTGCCGTGCACCTTCGGCGCGAGCACCGCGGCGGCCGCCTCCGCCGAACGGCGCAGCAGCAGCTGGTCGCCGGGCAGCCCGGCGAGGTGCACGACACCGTGGATCGCGCCGTGGTCGGCAGCGATCGCGTCGAACAGCGCCCGGGTTTCGAGCCGGTCGGTGACGTCGCAGCGGCGAACCTCGACAGATGCCCCGGTGGCGCGGACGGCGTCGGGACCAGCGGGCGGGATCTCGGCGGGATCCCGCCGAGTCGTCAGCACCAGATGGGGACCGGCGCCGGTCTCGCCCAGCGCGCGGGCGACCGCCAGGCCGAGGGCGCCACACCCGCCGGTGAGCACGTAGACTCCGCCGTCCCGCACGGCCAGCTCACCCGGCGACGGCGGAACTCCGTCGAGAGCCACCTCCGTTCGCACCCACCGGCGCGATCCGCGCAGCGCCACGACCGGGTCGGCCGGGGTGGTCCCGAGCTCGGTGGCGAGCACGGTGGTGGCGCACGAAGCGGTCGCGATGTCCACGAGGCGGCAGCGGATGTCGCCGGTTTCCTGGGAGAGGCTCCGCGCCAGTGCGGGCAGCATGGCTTTCGCCGGGTGCGACGTCTCCGCACCGGAGACGTCGACGCCCCCATCGGTCAGCAGCACGAGTTCCGCGCCGGGCAGCCGCCGCGCGAGGACCTGGGCGAAGGTACGGACGCTCTGCACGGTGTGCCGCACCTGGTGGTCGACGGAGCTCGGATCCGGCGCGGGCCACGGTGCCAGTGCGAGGGCGTGCACCACGAGGTCGGGTGGGGTGCCGTGCGCGGCGACGGCCGCGAGCATGCCGTCGACGTCGTCCGGGTGGTCCGGGCGCAACCGCCACCCGGCACCGTCCGCGGTCAGCGGGTCGTCGCCGGCGCGAGCCACGACGACGCGGCAGCCACCGCGTTGCAAGGCCAGGATGGCCGACCGCACGCTGCGTGCGTCGTCGGGCGCCAGCACCACCGCGGTGCGAGCCGTACGCGCGACGGGCGCCAACGGCGGCACCCGCACCCACACCGGTTCGCCGAACGGGGTGACCGGCGTGGCCGGGCCGGCCTCCGCGACCGGAGCCTGCTCTTCGGCCGGGCGGTTCGCTGCCAGGTCCACCCAATGCCGCTTGCGCTCGTACGGGTATCCCGGGACGGGGATGCGGTGTGCGGGTGCGCTGTGCCGCAACCGCGGCCAGTCGAGGGAAAACCCCTCCGCCCACACCGCTCCGGCGGCCTCCAGGAGTGCCTTCTCCGCATTGCTTCGCGGCAGGCAGGGCCAGGCGTCCGAGTCCGCGGCACGTACCTGGTCGGTGGCCTTCGCGAGCGCGGTGAGAGTGCTTCCGGGGCCCAGTTCCAGCAGCACCTTCCGGCCGCCCGAGAGCAGTGCCGACAGCCCGAGGTCGAACCGCACTGGGTTGATCAGCTGGTCGGCCCAGAACCCGGGCCGGGTGGCTTCGCCGGTCACCGCCGCGCCCGCGGCGGACGAGATCAGGCGAACGCGAGGTTCCCGAAGCGTCACCGCGCGGAGCGTGGCCAGGAACGGGGCGACGGCGTCGGACATCAGGTCGCAGTGGAACGCGTGCGAGGTCGGCAGGACACGGACCGCGACGCCCTCCGCCGTCAACTCGCCGGCCAGTGCCCGCACGGCCTCCGACGGTCCGGCGAGCGTGGTCGTCGTGTGATCGTTGACGACGGCTACGGCGACTCCGTCGCGCAGGAGCGGCAGCAGTTCGCCGTACGGCCGGCGGACGGAGAGCATCGAGCCGCGAGGCAAGCCGCTCATGGCCGTCGCCCGGGACGTGACGACCGCGACCGCGTCGTCCAGGTCGAGCACTCCCGCCACGGTCGCGGCAGTCAGCTCGCCCAGGCTGTGGCCGAGCACTGCGGCCGGTCGCACGCCGAGGTCCGCCCAGAACCGCGCGAGTGCGTAGCCGATGGAAAACAGCAACGGCTGTGCGACGGCGGTGTCGGCCAGCCCGGCTTCCGCTTCGGTGCCGTCGCGCATCCACGCGTCGTGCAGTCCGGGCAGCGTGAAGCGGTTGAGGCAGTCGTCGAAGTGGGCCGCGAAATCCGGTCGTGCCGCGTGGAGTTCGCGGGCCATCCCCACGTGCTGTGCGCCCTGTCCGGGGAAGAGGAAAGCGATTTCTCCCTGCTCTCCGGCGGTTCGCCGCACCGCCGGGACGCCACGCAGCGCGGCCGGCGCGTTGTCCGCCGTGGCGACGACCGCGGCCCGTTCGCGATGCACGGTGCGGCCGTCCTGGAGCGTCGCGACGAGATCCGGGATGCCGGCCGGGCCGAGGTTCGCGGCGGTGTCGGCGAGTGCCGTCCCGAGCCGACGGCTCCCTTCCTCACTCCCGGCGGACCAGACGAACAGCTGAGGGCGCGGACTCGTCACCCGGGGCGCCGGGGCGGGGCCTTCTTCGAGGACGAGGTGGACGTTGGTGCCGCCGATGCCGAGTGAGTTGAGGCAGGCCCGCCGCGGTCGCCCGGCGCGGCGCGGCCAGGGAGTCACGCCGGCACGGACGGCGAACGGTGTCCGGTCGAGCCGGAGCCGGGGGTTGGCCCGGACGAAGTTCGCCGTCGGTGGCAGCCGCTCGTCCTGAAGCGCGAGGCAGACCTTGATCAGCGAGATGATTCCCGCGGCGTGGCCGAGGTGCCCCACGTTGCCCTTGATCGAGGAGAGCACGATGGGGTCGCCGTCGTCGGCGCCGCGGCCAAGGCCGGCGAACGCCTGCGCCAGCGCCGAAACTTCGATCGGGTCGCCGAGCACCGTGCCCGTCGCGTGGGCTTCGACGAACGAGATGTCGCCCGGGTCGATCTCGGCGAGGTGGAGTGCCTCGGAGGTCACGGCGATCTGGCCGGCCAGGCCGGGTGCGGAGAAGCCGGCTTTGGCCGAACCGTCGTTGTTCACCGCGCTCGCGCGGATGACCGCCCAGATGGTGTCGTGGTCGGCCACCGCGTCGCTGTAGCGCTTGAGCAGCACGGCACCGGCCCCCGAACCGAACACCGTGCCGCCCGCCCCGGCGTCGAACGGGCGGCAGTGGCCGTCCGGAGAGAGTGGCCCGCCGGCGTCCCAGTGGTAGCCGTGATGCACCGGCACCTCCAGTTCGCCGCCACCGGCGACGGCGGTGTCGCACTCGCCGGACAGCAGCGATTGGCAGGCGAGGTGCACGGCGAGTGCACTGCTGGAGCACGCGGTCGACACCGACAGCGCCGGGCCGCGGAAGCCGAACCGGTAGGCCAGGTGCGTCGCGGCGTAGTCGGGATAGCTCAGCGTCCCGGTCGCGAGCCCGGTGGTGGAGCCGGGCTGGTACCCCTGAAGCACGTGCATGTCCAGGTACCGGTTCATGCCGACCGTGGCGAACACGCCGGTGTCGGCGATCCGGTGCGGGTCGTAGCCGGCGTGCTCGATCGCGCTGTGCGCGCTCTCCAGGAACATGCGGATCTGCGGGTCGAGCACGTCCGCGTCGCGGCTGGTGAAGCCGAACAGCCCCGCGTCGAAGTATTCGGGGCTCGGCGCCGCGATGCTCGCTCGCACGTAGCCGGGCCGGGCCAGCACATCGGCGGGGACCCCGGCGGCGCGTAGCTCGTCGTCGGTGTGGAACCGCACCGCTTCGGCCCCGGCGAGCAGGTTCACCCGGAACTCGTCCAGGCTCGCCGCGCCAGGAAAGCGGCCGCCGAGCCCGATAATGGCGATGCGGTCATGATCGGATGTGCTCACCTGGAGCCTTCCTGCCGGCGCGAGTGCCCGCGTGCCGCGCGCCTGCGGTCGAGTAGGTCGGTGGAGCGGCGCGCGCGAGTGGCCGGGCGCCTCGGGTCGCCGTGCAGATGGGTGGCGAGCGAGCGGATGGTGGGAAACTGGAACAGGACCGTCGGCTCGAGATCGGTGTCCAGCGCGTGCTCGAGCGCGCTGTGGGCGGTGAGCATCGTCAGGGAACTGGCTCCCAGGTCGAACAGGTTGGCGTCGAGCGGAACCCGGGGCCGGCGGAGCAGGCCGCACCACACGTCGTGCACCGCGCGCTCGACAGGGTCCGGTGCGTCGGATTCCGGCCCGGCCGAGGCGGCGACGGGCCCCGGGTCGGTCAGCGCCGCCCGATCGATCTTCCCGTTGCGAGTCCGCGGCACGCCGGCCACCTCCACGAACCGGGTGGGCGTGCAGTGGGCGGGCAGCAGCGTGCGCAGCCGGGCGCGACACGCGTCGTCGTCACGCGCGGCGGGATCCCGCACGAGGTAGGCGACGACGAGTGTGCTGCCGTCGGGGCCGCGGTACACCTCGGCCGCGGCGTCGTGGACTCCGTCCAGTGACCGCACCGCGGCTTCGATCTCACCCAGTTCGACCCGGTGGCCCTGGATGCTCCGCTGGTCGCCCGTTCCGCGGCCGAGGACGACCACCGTGCCGTCCGCCTGGAACCGGCCGAGGTCTCCTGTGCGGTAGCGCCGGTGCCCGGCGACCGGATCGGCTTCGAGGGCGAGCGGTTCGCCGATCGAGCCTTCGGCGAGATATGGGCTGCGCACGACGATCTCACCGGGCTCACCGATCGCGGCCGGCCTTCCGGTTCTCGTCCGGATCAGCAGCTGCGCCCCCGGGACTCCGCTGCCCACGGCCAGCCGCGCGCCGGGGCGGGCCGCGGGATCGGCGTCGCACA
Source organism: Amycolatopsis sp. SID8362 (assembly GCF_010550475.1). Taxonomy (NCBI): domain Bacteria; kingdom Bacillati; phylum Actinomycetota; class Actinomycetes; order Pseudonocardiales; family Pseudonocardiaceae; genus Amycolatopsis; species Amycolatopsis sp. SID8362. Next base: position 20,672 of record NZ_JAAGNB010001155.1, on the reverse strand, counting down.
TCGCGACCAGCTGCGGGGTTTCGGTGGTGCCGTAGCCGTTGACGACGCGGGCGTGCGGGGCCCAGGTCCGGATCGCCGCGGCGTCCGCGCCGGAGAGGAGGTCCCCGGCCGAGAGCACCAGGCGCAAAGACGGCACCGGCCCGGTGTCCGTGGCGCCGGCCAGCGCCCGGCCGAGTGCCGGGGTCACGTGCGCGATCGTCACGGCCGAATCGCGCAGCCAGCGCAGCAGCCGGTTCGGGGCGAGCAGCAGTTCGTCCGGCGGAATCCGGCAACCGGCGCCGCTGACCAGCGGGAGCAGGATGTCGCGCAGCAGCGGATCGTGGGACAGCCCGCTGAGCATGGCCACCCGGTCACTCGCGCCGACCCGGTGTTCGCGCCGGTACCACGTCAGGAAATTCGAAATCGCCGCCGGACCGCCGAGCACGCCGCGCGGGCTCCCGGTCGTGCCGGAGGTGAACAAGACGTAACCGGCGGCGCCGGAGGCCGGTGGCGGCGCCGGGGCGGCTTCGCCTGCCGTGGACAGCCAGTGCGCGCGGGTGGCCCGGACTTCGGGCGAGGGGTTCGGACCCGCGGCGATCCCGGCCGGACCGGAGGTCGCGCTCGCTTGCGCCACCAGCCACCGCGGTGGCTGGTGGGCGTCCAGCAGCATGAACCGCGCACCCGCTCTGAGCACCGCGAGGACGGCGACCACCAGAGCGCCGCATCGCCCGGTGTGGATCGGGACGACGTCACCGGCCCGCACCCCGGCGTCCCGCAGCCGGCCGGCGAGCCGATCGGAGTGCGCCGCGAGCTCGCCGGCCGTCCACATGCCATCCGGTGCGAAAACCGTTGGTGCTTCAGGGTTCCGGGACAACGCGGCGGTCAGCTCCCGGCCGAGATCGGGCGGATCCGTGCGCAGATCCGCCGTCTCGGCCGGCAGCACCGCCCGGCCGCGGTAGGTGTGCAGGTCGGCATCGCACACCGCCCGCGCCGGCGAAGCACTGAACTGGTCGAGCAGCAGCACGTACTGGTCGAGCAGTTCGCCGGTCTCCTCTTCGGCGAAGGCGTCGGCGGCCGTGACCAGTTCGATGGTGAAACTCTCGGCGTCTTCGGTCACGTACCAAGTGGAGTCGAACAGGGCGCCGGCGGGCGCTGGGTCGATCCGTCGCACGTCCAGGCCGGCGAGCCGGGGCCTCGCCGGCTCGCCGAGCCAGTTGAACCATTGCGAGAACAAGGGGTTGCGCCGACCCGACCCGGCCAGCCCCAGTTCGCCGACGATGTCGGGCAGACCCGCGTCGGCGTGGGTGAAGGCCTCTATCAGCTCGGCGCGCACCCGGGTGACGACGTCCTGAAAGGACTCACGATCGGGCACGGTCAGCCGCACCGGCACGCTCGTCACCTGGAACCCGATGGAGCGGAGCCTGGCTCGGGTCGTTCGAGCGCCGAGCGGGGTGCCGAGCACTACGTCGGTGCGACCGCCGCGGCGGGCGATCAGCACGGCAAGCGCCGCGAACATGACCGTGTAGGGGGTCGTGCGCCACGAGGTCGCGAGTACGCGCACCGCACGCGTCTGCTCGACGGAAAGCCGTGCGCGCGCACGATGAGGTGCCGCAGCGGCCACCGGCCCGGGTTCGGCGAGCACCGGAGGCCCGGTCCAGCCTTCGAACTTCCGCCGCCAGAAGGCCAGCGACGCCGCCGTGGGCGCCTGGACCGTCCGCGGCAGTGCGCACGCTGCCGTGAGCGCGGCCGGCTGTCCGGTGAGTTCCGCCGTGTAGCACCGGTCGAGCTCGTCGAGCAGCACGGACTCGGACCAGCCGTCGAAGACGATGTGCGGGACGACCAGCACGAAAACGTGCCGCTCGGGTCCGAGACGCAACAGCCGGGCGCGCACGAGCGGTGCGCGTGTGAGATCGATCGGTTCGGCGACGAGCGCGCTGATCCGGCTGGTGGCTTCGGCGGGGGAGCACAGGTCGACCGGGAGCGGTACCTCGCATTCGTCGGCGACGTGCACGACCGCACCGTCCCGCCCGGGGCCGAAGGAGCAGCGCAGCGCCTCGTGTCGACGCACCACCGTGGCCAGGGCACGGTGCAGCGCGGGAACGTCCACCACTCCGTCGATCTCCAGCACTGTCGGCAGGTGGTAGCTCGGGTCGTCCCGGTCGAGGCGGTCGAGCAGCCACAACGCGGACTGGGCGGTGGTCGCCGGGAACTCGCGTGACACCGGGGCAGCCGGCGTCGAAGCGGAGTCGCGTTCCGCTGCCGCGGCCAGTTCGACCAGTGCGCCGACAGTCCTGGCGGCGAGGACGTCGGCCACCGAAAGGCGTACGTCGAGGCGCTCCCCGATTGCAGCTGCGACCCGCGCCGCGGCCAGCGAGTCGGCGCCGGAGGCGAAGAGGTCGCTTTTCGTTCCATTGGGAGGAAAGCCCAGGACGGCGTGCCAGGCGGCGTGCACGGCGGCCGCGACCGGCTCGACCGGTCCGGTCCGCTCGGGCAGGGGCGGCGCGCTCCACGCGGCCAGCGCGGCTCGGTCGACTTTTCCGGACCCGGTCAAGGGGAACCGCTCGACCACCTCGATCCGGGTGGGCATTATCGCGGCCGGTAACCGATCCGAAAGCGCTTGCCACACCCGGTCGACGACACCGTGCGCGACGGGGCGGCCGCCGGCGGCGATGAAGCCGCGCAACCGGACGGTATCCGCGCGGTCCACCACGACGACCGCGTCCAGTCCCCACCGGCCGCACTCGGCGCTCAGCAGGGACTCCACCTCGCCGGGATGCACGCGTACGCCGTGCAGCTTGACCTCTTCGTCCACCCTGCCGACGACCACCAGCTGTCCGGAACGGTCGGTCCGCACGAGGTCGCCGGTCCGGTACATCGACGCGGAGCCGCCGATCGCCGACGGTACGAATCGCCGTGCCGTCTCGTCGGGCAGGCCGGCGTAGCCGTCGGCGAGCGTCGGGCCCGCGACGTACAGCTCTCCGGTGTCCCCTTCGGGAACGGGGCGCAGGTTCTCGTCGAGCACGGCCACGACGACGCCGGGGAAGGGACGGCCGATGGGAACGACGGGCCCGGTACCGGGCCCGGTCACTTCGAGGTAAGTCGTGTCGATCGTCGTCTCGGTGATCCCGTAGGTGTTGACGATGCGGGTGCCGGGGCTGGTCACCGCACGCAGAGCGGCCAAGTCGCCGGTGCGCCACTGCTCCCCGCCGGCCACGACCAGGCTGAAGTTCAAGCGTGCCCGGTGCCGCTGAGCCCAGGTAGTGAGCAACCGTAGAACCGACGGTGTCAGTTCGACACTGTCGGCCCCGGTCGTGGCGGCGAGGTCGACCAGCTCCGGCGGGTCCAAAGTGGTCTCCGTCGGACAGAGCACGAGCTTTCCGCCGGACAGCAGGGTACGGGCGAGGTCGGCCACGAACACGTCAAAGGAAAGTCCCGCGACCTGCAGGTACGTCCTCGTCTCGAGGCCGTACACCTGTTCCCACGCCCGATGGATCGCGAGCAGTGCCCGGTGGCCGACCAGGACGGGTTTGGGCGTACCGGTCGAACCGGAGGTATAGATCAAATAGGCGGCTTCGCCGAACCGGGCCGGATGGTCCCAGACGGACAATTCGAGATCGTCGCCGGTGCGCCGGACCACGACCCGGGCACCCGCCTGCGTGAGCAGGACTTCCCTGCGGGCCGGGGGAAGGGCCGGATCGACCGCGAGCAGCGTCGCACCGCATCGCCAGATCGCCAGCGCGGTGATCACGCAGTCCGGGTCGTGCTTCGGCAAGAGCACGGCCACCACATGGCCGGGGCGCGCGCCGTGCCCGCGCAGCCGATCCCGCAGCGCGTCGACCCGGACTAGGAGCGTCTCGTAAGTCAATTCCTCTTCCGCGCCGACCACCGCCACCGCGGTGGCGAAGCGCGCGGCGGTGACCGCGAAGAGATCACCGGCGGTCTGCGGGGAGGGCTCGGCCACCGAACTCATCCTTCGGCCATTTCGTCTTCGACGATGCGCAGCCATTCCTCGAGAAGTGCGGACACCGCCTCCGGTGTGCAGCCACCGTCCTGGTAGCCCACCCGGAGCACGCCGAACTCGTCAAGCAGCACGGCCGTGCACTCCAGGCCCGCGTGACTCTTCACACTGCGCATGCCGGGTTCGGTGGGCAGCGGCACCAATGCGGGTTCCCGCGCTGTCGGCTGCGGCACCGCGTCGAGTTCGAAGTGGAGGGAGGGTGCGGACGGACGCGAAGGATAGGTAGCCGGGTAGAGGTGGCGCAGGAGCGTCGAGCGCGGTACCAGTGAACGGTCCACCGCCTCGATGGCGGTCCTGCGCAAGGCGGCGATCCAGCCGAGCGGGTCGGCCGGATCGTCCGGTGGCGCGGGCGCGAAGGTGATCAGGTTGGAGAAGTAGCCGATGAGGTGCCACGACCTCGGGTCGGTGCGGTAGGCGGCCTTGCTGTTGGCGCCGGTGTAGCCGCCACCGAGCCGGGTGAGCGCTGCGGCGAGCGCAGCTTGGAACACGACGAACGGCGTCGCCTGCCGTGCCTGGCAGAACCGCCGGAAAGGCCCCAGGTCCGCGATTTCGACCTGGGTTTCGACGCGTTGCCGAGGCTCCGACGGCGGTGCCGGGTCGAGCCCGGGCAGTGCGACGGCCGGGTACGGCCCGCAGCGGGAAAGCGCTTCCCGCCAGTACGGCGCACATTCCGCCAGTGCCTGCTCGACCGCGTCGCGCTCGGACCGGGCCAGCGCGTAGTAGTCGTGCTCGATCGTCGGCAGCCCCGCGTCCGTCGCCGATCCGGTCCGCAGGTTCTCCAGGACCCGGTTCATTTCGTCTGACATCAAAACGAGGGAGACGCCGTCGAAGGCCAGGTGGTCGACCGAAACGACCAGTTTTTCCGGTTTTGTCCCGGAATGAAGCACCGTCGCCGCGACCGGAGTGTGGGCTCCCGCGCGCGACGCGGCGAGTGCATGCCGGAACTCCGCATCGTCCGTTGTGGACCAGTAGTCCACAAAGGCCGATTCCGGCCGATCCACGCGCACCCGCCAGGACGACTCCCCGGAGCTGCGGTTTTCCTCCGGCAGCAAAACCGACCGCAATGGCGCGTGCCTGCGCACCACCGTGGCGAACGCGGTGGCCAGCGCGGCGTCCGAGATCTCGCCGGACACACCGAAAGCCGGTGTCATCTTCGGCAGCGGTCCCAGGCCGAGTGCGTCTCGTCCTTCGAGTTCGCCCTCTTGCGCCAGTGATGGAAGCGTCAGTTCCGTCACCCCCCTTGTGGTTGCGGGCACCATAGTCGGGCCTCGGGCGGTCGAGCAACGACCGGTTTCCCGGCCGCGCGGCCGACCTTGTCGGCCCGCCGGAAGTGATCTATGGTTCCCGCCACTGGGTGGATGTCACGAGTTGCAAAGTCGCGTCGCGGGTCGACGATTCGCCCTCGCAATGGCATTTCGGCAGAGGTCGATGCCGATTCGGACAATCATGGTCGGGTACGGAGGTGGTTCTCCCTTGACGGTTGCCGCCGAGGTGATCGCGGAGCTTGCCGGGCAGACACTGGGCCGGCGCGTCGACGCCGACCAGGACCTGCTCCGCGCGGGCTTCTCGTCCGTGCTGCTCGTCCGGCTCTGGCAGTCGATCGGTGCCCGGCTGGAGGTTTCGGTGCCAGTGGGAATCATGTTTTCGGCGTCGAGCCCGCGATCCCTGGCCGCGCGCATCGCCGAATTCCCCGTCGCCGGCACCCGGACGCCGGTGGCCGAGCCGATTGGAGCCGGGGGAGTGAGCCGGCGTGCGGCGCGCGAGGCCATGCGGCGACGTCGTGACGCCTTGGCGACGATCTCGGAGTACGTATGAGCACCGGGTTCGAACCGGTCGCCGTCATCGGTCTGGCGGGCCGCTTTCCCGGCGCCGCGGACACCGGCGAATTCTGGGAGAACATCCAAGCGGGGAAAGACTGCATCACACGGCAATCCGACGACCAGTTGATCGCGGCGGGAGTCCGTGAGGAGGCACTGCGCGATCCGTCCTACGTGCGAGCGGTCCCGGTGATCGCGGGTGGTGCCGAAGGCTTCGACGCGAACCTGTTCCGGATGACGCCGCGCGAAGCCACCGTGTGCGAACCGCAGCTGCGCCTGTTCCTGGAGACCTCGCACGCGGCGATCGAGAACGCGGGGTACGACCCGGGGGCGATGCCGGGCCCGGTCGGCGTCTTCGGGGCGACCAGCCCGTGCCGGTACGCCGACCTCAACCTGCCCGCCGATCCGACGTACACGCCGGACCTGGGAACGGACTATCTCACCAACGCCGACTACCTCGCCACGTTCACCTCCTACAAGCTCGATCTGCACGGCCCGAGCATGACCGTGCTCACCGCGTGCTCCAGCTCGCTGGTGGCGATCCACCTGGCCTGTCAGTCCTTGGCCACCGGCGAAAGCGAGATCGCGCTGGCCGGCGGCGCGAACATCATGTACCCCTACCGAACCGGCTACCGCTGGGTGCCGGGTGGTGTCCAGTCACCGGATGGCCGGTGTCGGCCGTTCGACGCCGCGGCTTCGGGAACCGTCTTCGGCGACGGTGTCGGCGTCGCCGTGCTCAAACGGCTCGAAGACGCGGTGCGCGACGGTGACTCGATCCGCGCGGTGGTGCGCGGCACGGCAGTGAACAACGACGGAGCGGACAAGCCGAGTTTCAGTGCGCCGAGCATGGTCGGCCAGTCCGATGCCGTGTTCGAAGCGATGAGCGTGGCCGGGTGGCAGGCGAGCGACATCGACTACGTCGAAGCGCACGGCACCGGTACTCCGCTCGGCGATCCGATCGAGGTCGCCGCGCTCGCGGCCACCTACCGGCTCTTGGCGGACGACCCGGCACCCCGGCCGATCGTCCTCGGCTCCGTGAAGTCCAACATCGGGCACCTGGTCGCCGCGGCTGGGATCGCGGGTTTCATCAAGACCGTGCTGGCTTTGGAGCACGCAAGGTTGCCGGCGACGGCGCATTTCCGGGAACCGAACCCGGCGCTCGACCTCGGCGCGACTCCGTTCCGGATCACCGACCGGACGCTGGACTGGCCGGCCGGTTCCCGGCCGCGGCGGGCCGGGGTCAGCTCGCTCGGCGTCGGCGGTTCGAACGCGCACGTGCTCCTCGAAGCGGCGCCGGACTCCCCGCGGCTGGCTACGGGCAAGCGCCCACGCATCGTCGTCTGGTCGGCCCTCGACGCCGAAACCGAGCAGATCGTGCGCGAGCGGCTCGCCGACCACTTCGCCGAGTCCGGCCGCGCCGGTGCCGAGTCCGGGCCGCGGTTCGCGGACGCGGTTGCGACACTCCAAAGTGGACGTACAGCGCACCCGGTCCGTGGTGCCCTGGTGAGCACGAACGCGGCCGATGCCGCACAGGCTTTGCGTGGTGGCAAAGTGATCTCGGGAACCGCGGGCCGGTCGCCGGTGACATTCGCGTTCCCCGGCCAAGGTGCCGCCCGCGCCCGGATGGCGGCCGGGCTGTACGGGACCCAGCGCACGTTCACCGAAGAACTCGACGCGTGCCTGGACGCCTTCGAACACCATGGGCTGGCACTCCACGACGCGTGGCTCGCGCCTGAAGGCGAGGGCAGCCTGCGGAAAACCATTGTCGCGCAACCATTGTTGTTCTCGATCGAGTACGCGCTCGCCCGCACCTGGCTCGGTTGGGGGATCGTGCCGGCCGCGCTGATCGGGCACAGCCTCGGCGAGATCATCGCCGCGGCGGTGGCCGGGGTGTTCGATCTGTCCGACGCCATCGCGTTCGTCGCCGCTCGCGCCGCGGCGATGCAGGAGGTGCCGATGGGGGCGATGCTGGCACTTCGCGCCGCGGAGGACGAAGTGCGGGCCGTGCTCCCGCCGGAACTGGTCATCGCCGCAGTCAACGCGCCCGACGAAGTGGTCGTCTCCGGCAGCACTGAAGCGGTGCGGGCGTTCGAGACCGGCGGGTTGCCGAGCCGCGGCCTCGCCACCTCACACGGCTTCCACTCGCCGGCCATGGCTGCGGCGATCCCCGCGGCGCGCCGGGCGCTGGACAGGGTGCGGCTGCGGCCGCCCGCGTTGCCGGTGTGGTCGGCTGCGACCGGCGGCCTGCTGAGCGACGAGCAGGCCGTCGACCCGGACTTCTGGGCCGGGCAGATCGACACGCCGGTCCGGTTCGGCAAAGCCGTGCAGGCACTTCTGGCCGCCGGGCCCACGACGGTGCTCGAAGTCGGTCCGGGACGAACGCTCGGGCAGCTCGTCAGGCGGATGGGGCACGAACCGGATCCGGACGTCCTGTTCTCGCTTCCGCGGCCGGATGCGCCGGAACCCGCGGAGGCCCACCTGCTCGAGGTCCTCGCCTGCCTCTGGGTGGCGGGCCATGATGTGGACTTTCGCGCACTGGAACCGGATCGCCCGCTGCGGCGGGTCGTCGTGCCCGGCTATCCGTACCGGCGCGTCCGGCATTGGGTGGACCCGGTGACACCGGCCGCCGAGACCCCGGAGAAGCGCACCGTGGACGCTGTTCCGGAGCCGGACCCCGTGGCGGCGGTGACGGAGACCGCGGTGACGATGCCGGCGTGGGTCGAGGTGCCCTGGGCCGCGCCAGAACCGGCTTTGCGCGCCAGGTGCCCGGCGCTGGTGCTCCTTCCCGCCGATCCCGCGGCCGCAGGGCCGCTCGTGGCGGCGCTGCACCGCAGCGGGCACGACGTCATCCGAGTCCGCCCCGGAACGGAATTCCTGCGGGGCAGCGGGCAGGCCGCGGCCGAGTACACGGTGCGGCCGGGGATCGCCGAGGATCTCGCGCGTGTGGTGGAAGACGTTTCCGCACGAGGCAGGCGACCCGAGGTGCTGGTGCACGCCTGGGCCGCGGCGCCGTGGCCGGCGTTGAGCTCCCGGACCGCAACCGCCGCTGCCGATCTCGGCCTGCACGCGCTCCGAGTGCTGGTCCAGGAGGGGTTGCGGGGTGAGGGCGAGGCGGTCGTGCGCAGGCTCCTCGTGCTCACCGAGCATGCGGTGGACGTCTCCGGAGCCGATGCCGTCGACCCGGCGAAGGCCGCCTTGGTGGGCGCGATCCGGGCGCTCGCGGACGAGGTGCCCCAGGTCTTCTGCCGTCTGATCGACGTCGCCGGGCGCGAGGCCACCGCGGAGCTCGACGAGGAACTGGCCGTCCAGGCACCGGTCGTGACGGCGGTGCGCGGCACGCGCCGCTGGCTTCCGGTGGAGCGGCCGTGGCCGGGCCTCACCGACGGCGACGGATCCGGTCTGCGCGGCGGCGGTGTCTACCTGATCACCGGTGGATTCGGCGGGTTGGGCATCGAGGTCGCGCTGGGGTTGGCGCGCACCGGGTTGCGGCCGCACCTGGCACTGCTCGGGCGCCGTGCCCCGTCGTCCGCGGCGAGCGCGGCGATCGACGAAATGGCCGCGCTCGGCGCGACGGTCTTCCCGCACCGGTGCGATATCGCCGATCCCGCGGCCCTCCGTACGGTGCTGGCCGAGCTGACGCGGGCGGCCGGGCCGCTCAGCGGGGTGTTCCACCTCGCCGGTGTGGCCGGCGGCGGCGTGTTGCAACGGCGCGGCCGTTCGGAGGTGGACGCCGTCCTGCGGCCCAAGTTCGGTGGCACGCTCACGTTGTTCGAGGAGCTGAGCGGCGCGCCGCTGGACTTCTTCGTGTCGTTCTCCAGCCGCGCCGCGATCGGCGGGTCGGTCGGCAACTGCGACTACGGTGCCGCGAACGCCCTGCTCGACGCGATCACCGTGCACGCTCCCGGGCCGCGAGGCCGTCGGCTGTCGGTGAACTGGCCGGCGTGGAGCGACACCGGGATGGCCGCGGAGCTGCTGACGTCCGGCGTCGACGTGGACGGCACTCGAGCCGGTGTTGTCTGGCGCCCGGAGCCGGAGCCGGAGCCGGAGCCGGAGCCGGAGCCGGAGCCGGAGCCGGAGCCGGAGCCGGAGCCGGAGCCGGAGCCGCCTGCGTCGGTCCCGGTGGAAGAGGCGATCGAGGCCGAGGTGACGTTGTCCGCCGAGACGTGCTGGGTGCTCGACGAGCACCGGCTGGAAGGTACGCCGGTCCTGCCGGGCACCGGGTACCTCGAGCTGGTCGTGCGCGCCTTCCGCGAGCGTGTGCTGGCCACCGTACGAGCGCCGGTCGTGCTGGAGGAGGTCGTCTTCACGAAGCCCATGACCGTCGAGGAGCCGCGCACGGTGGTGGTCAGGCTGACCGCCGATGGCGCCGGAGCCCACCGGTTCACGGTTTTCTCACGGGCTGCCTCCCAGCCTGACGAGCAGATCGTCGAGCACGCCTCGGGAACTGTCGCGGCGTTCGCCGGCCGGCTCGACCGGGTCGCGGTCGACGACCTGCGTGCCGGATTCCCGATCCCGGCCCCGTGGGACGGCAAGCCGTTCAACGGCAGCTTCCAGTTCGGCCCGCGGTGGATGTCGGTCCGCGGCTGGTGGACCCGTCCGGGCGAGATGCTGGTAGACATCGCGCTCCCGGCCGCCTATCTGGCCGAGGCGGCCGAACACGACCTGCACCCCGCACTGCTCGATCTGGCGACGGGTACCGCGGTGTTCTTCGGCGGTGACGAACTGCACCTACCGTTCCACTATCGGCGGCTGGTCGTGCCCGGCGCATTGCCACCCGCGGTGCTCGCGCACGTCCGGGGTTATCCGGACTCGACAGGGGTGGTGGCCGACATCGACGTTCTCGCGCCCGACGGCTCCGTGGTGGCCGCGGTCGAAGGGTTCCGGATGCAACGCGTCGAGGCCGCGCCACCCCGGGAAGCTCCGGTTCCCGGCGACGCCGCCGCCGCGCCGCCGCGGCCGGAGGGACCGATGACCGGCGAAGCCGGCATCACGCCCGAGAAGGGGGTCGAACTGCTGTTGCACCTGCTCGCGTGCCGCACACCCCCGCAGCTGCACGTCCGGCCGCACCTGGGCGGCCGACCGGTGCCGCTGGGGACCGCCGCAGCCGAACCGTCGGCGGATCCCGGGATTACGGCCGACCCACCGGCAGCCGCGGCAGCCGAACAGGCGTCCGTACCCGACGACCCGGCACGACCGGAAGAACCGCCCGGCGCGGATCTCGAGCAGCGCCTCGCCGAGCTGTGGCGGCAGATCCTCGGCCGCACCGACATCGCGGCCGATGACGACTTCTTCGAGCTCGGTGGGGACTCCCTCAGCGCCATCCAGCTCATCGGCCGGATCCGTGACCTGGTCGGCGCGACGATCGGCATCGGGACCGTGTTCGACAATCCCACCCTCGCGGAGCTGGCCGCCGAACTCGGCCGGGGGGATCGATGACGACGCTGGCCGGACCGGCTCCGCTCAGCGCCCGGGAACACGCCTTCTGGCTGTTGCAGCAGCTCGTACCGGACGGCAGGATCGCCAACCTGGGACTGGCGATCCCTCACGCCAAGCGGCTGCGCTGGTGGCCACTGCAGCGGGCCGTCGACCGGATGGGTGCCCGGCATCCCGCGTTGCGCACGCGGTTTCCGAGCGTCGGCGGTCTTCCGGTCCGGCAGGTGGCCGCGGCCGACGAGTTCGCGTTGCGGGTGGAGTTCCTGCCCACCACGGCCGCGACCTGCGGCGACGACCTCAAGGAGTACGCCCGCAGGCCGTTCGACCTCGCCCGCGACTTCCCATTTCGCATCGCGTGCTTCGTCGGCCCCGAGCCGCACGAGAACTACCTCTGCGTCGTCCTGCACCACATCGTCGGCGACCAGGCGTCCTACGACGTACTGACCGAAGAACTCGTGCAGCTGTACGAAGGGGTGGCGACGACGAACGCGATCCCGGCCGGGCTGGGCGGCGAGATGCCGATGCTCGGCGAGCTTGCGGAACCCGACGCCGACGCGGTCGGCTACTGGCACGATCAGCTGCGCGGCTTCGACCCGAGCGGGCTGGCACTGGGCGGTGCGCGTCCCAGTCCCCAGCGACCGACGTTCGCCGGGCGCCGGATGATGGGGCGGTTGTCCGCGGAGACCCGTGCGGCGGTCGCGTCGCTGCGCCAAAGCGAGCGGGCGACGGAGAACATGGTTCTGCTCAGTGCGTTCTGTGCGACGCTCTTCCGGCACGGCGCGAGCCCGGACCTCGTCGTCGGCGTTCCGGTCGACGCGCGGCGCGGCACCGAGCACGAGCAGATCGGGTTCCGGGTCGCCACCCTGCCGTTGCGGCTGCGTGTGGACCCCGGCCGCGGCTTCGGCGAATTCGTCCGCCAGACACGGGCACTATTCCTGGCCGGCGTGGAGCATTCGAGTGCCTCGGTCGAGGATGTCCTGACCGGGCTGGAGAACCGGTCGACCGACTGGCGCATTCCCTTGTTCCGGCACATGTTCAACTACCGGGTCGAGTCACCCACCGATCTCGTGCTGAACGGGGAGGTGCTCGACAGCGAATCGATCGAGATGGACCAAACCCGCCTCGACATCGAGTTCACGATCAGGCCGAAGCCCGACGGCGAGGTGGCGGTCAACATCGAGTACAGCACCGAGGTGCACGACGAAGCCTGGGTGAGGGCCTTCCTGGCACGCTTCGAACTCCTCGTGCAGCGCGCCGCCGCGGAGCCGGACCGGCCGCTGGCCGGACTGGACATCCGCACGTCCGCCGAACGCGCGCTGCTCGCCGAGCTCAACCACACCGGACGTACCTGGGACGGCGGGCCGACGGTGCTAGACGAGATCGCCGCGCAGGAGCACGCCGACCCGGACGCCGTCGCGGTCGTCGACTGCGATCGGTCCTTCACCCGGCACGAGATCGGCACCGCGGCCCGCTCGGTGGCCGGCGCGCTGAGCGGACGAGGAGTCGGGCCAGGGGACGTCGTCGCGGTCGCACTGCCTCGAAGTGCCGCGCTCGTCGCGACGATCCTGGGTATCCTCGGCTGCGGTGCGGCCTACCTCCCGCTCGACACCGGGAACCCCGCCCGGCGCTTGGCATTCCAGGTGGCCGACGCCGGTGCCCGCGTCGTGGTCACCGCCGAACCGGACCACGACTGGGCGGCGGATACTCCGGTCCTGCCGCCGGTCGGCTTCGACGACGTCGCGGGTCCGGAGGCGGAGCTGGCAGCGGGCTCGCCGGATGCCACCGTCTATGTCATCCACACCTCCGGAACCACTGGCAGGCCGAAGGGTGTCGCGGTCACGCACGCCAACCTGCACAACGTCGTCCGCGACTTCGCCGAACGGTTGTCCGTGGACGCACGCACCGCGGTGCTCTGGGCCACGACACCGGCGTTCGATATTTCGGCGCTCGAGCTGTTCCTTCCGCTGTGCCGCGGCGGCCGCCTGGTCGTCGCGCCCGCCGCCCACCAGACCGACCCCCGCGCCCTGCTCGGGCTCATCGTCCGCCATGACGTCGACATCGTGCAGGCCACCCCGACCGCGCTGCAACTGCTCGTCGACGAAGTCGAGGACCAGCTGCGGGGCCGGGTCGTGCTGTCCGGTGGAGAGCCGCTGCCGGCCGGGCTCGCCACCCGGCTGCTCGAGTGCGGAAGCCGGCTCTACAACGTCTACGGGCCGACCGAGACGACGATCTGGTCCGCGGCCGCCCTCCTCGAGGAGCCCCTGGCCGGCCCGGTGCCGATCGGGCGGCCGCTGGCCAACACCACGGTGTTCCTGGTCGACGAGCACGGTGCCGAAATGCCCCCGGGAATGCCCGGCGAGCTGTGCATCGGAGGCGCCGGGGTGACGCTGGGCTACCCGGGGCACTCCGAACTCACCGAGAGCCGGTTCCCGGCCGACGAGGCGCACGGTCGCCACTACCGCACCGGCGACCTCGCCCGCGTCGGCGAGGACGGCCTGCTCCGGCTGCTCGGCCGGAACGACCGGCAGGTCAAGCTGCGTGGCCATCGGATCGAACTGGCCGAGATCGAGGCGGTTCTCCGCGACCACGACGCGGTGGGCGGTGTCGCGGTCACAACCCAGGACGGCGTGCGGCTGTCGGCCTTCGTCCGGCCGTCCGGTGCGGCGGGTCCGGACTTCGCCGAGACCTTGTGGCGGTACGCAGCGGAGATTCTGCCTTCGTACTGCCTGCCCTCGCGGATCGTGCTCGTCGACAGTTTTCCGGTCACCGCCAACGGCAAGGTCGACTACTCCCGGCTCGGCGAAGCCGGCGAATTGGCTGGCACCGCGGATGACGGGATGCTGCCCGCGGACGTGCCGGCGGACCTCGTGCACCGCCTCGTCGGCGTGTGGCGCAGCGTGCTCGACCGGCCCGGGCTCGGACCGCGGGACAACTTCTTCCTCAACGGCGGACACTCTGTGCTTGCGGTCCGGCTCGCGCAGCGACTGCGCGACGACGGCGGGCCCGACGTGCCGATCCGGGTTGTGTTCGACCACCCGACCCCGGCCGGGCTCGCGCGCTACCTCGCCGCCGCGGAGGTGGTCTAGTGGACCACGAAACCCAGCCCCGGTTCCTGCCGCTGGGCGAGCCGGCCGCCGGCGCGCCCAGGCTGTACGTCTTCCCGCACGCGGGAGCCGGTCCCACCGCTGCGCAACCGCTCGCCGACCTGCTGCCCGGCCTGAACGTCCGCGGGGTGAACCTGCCGGGCAGGCAGAACCGGCTTTCCGAACCGCCGGTGACCGCGCTCGAATCGCTGGTTCCCCACCTCGCCCGCGAGCTGGCCACCACCAAGGACCCCTACGCGGTTTTCGGCTACTGCGGGGGAGCCTTGCTGGCCTACCTCGTCCTCCGTCGGGTGCACGAAGCCGGCGGCAGGCTCCCCGCCCGACTCTTCGTGGGTTCGTTCGCCGCGCCGGACATCGCGCTGCTCCCGCGCCGCCTACCCACCTTGCCGTCCGGGCAGTTCTGGCAGGAGGTACTGGATCTCGGTGGCGTGCCACCGGAGGTCGCCGAGCACACCGAACTGCGTCCTGTGTTCGAGGGGGCGTTGCGCGCCGACTACCAGCTGGTGGCCGGCTACGTGCACGAGCCGGCGGACCCGTTGCCGATCCCGATCACCGTGCTGCACGGCGACCGCGACACCTCGCTGAGCCGCGGTGCGCTGGTCGGCTGGCGACGGCAATCGAGGGCGCCGACCCGGGTCCGGACCCTCAGCGCGTCTCACTGGCTGGTCGAAGACGCGGCCGAGGAACTCGCCGGAGCGCTCGCCGAAGAACTCCTTCCCACCCCGTCACCGGACATGGAGGTGCGCAATGACCGCCACTGATACCCCGTTCTCCACACACGAACGCGAAACGCCGCACATGACCCCGGACCTGATCGACGAGCACGCGCGGGCGTTCGCCAGAGACGGTTACGTGCACCTGCCGGGGGTGCTCACGGCCGAGGAGGTGGAAGTCCTGCGGGACGGCGTGGTGGAGGCACACCGGTCCCCGTGCCCGACGGGTAACCGCACCCGCTTGCACCGGCACCAGATGTTCCGGCGTGGTCCCGAGTTCGCCGCGATGCTCGACCGGGAACCGGTCGTGGACCTCGCCGAGCGGATCCTCGGGGAGAACTGCCACGTGATCGCCAACAACACCGTCTACACCGAACCGGGTATGGGCGTGGACCACTGGCACGTGGACGAAACGGTCCTGGTGCCGGTCCCCGATGGAATGCGGCTGCCGGACGGCATGGACATGCCGTGCTTCGTCGTCACCGCCATGTACTACCTCAACGACGTCCCCATGGAACTGGGGCCGACGCAGATCGTGCCGGGCAGCCACCGCAGCGGCCGGTTGCCGCCGCCCGACGAAGCCGACCTCGTGTGGGACGGCCGAGGGTATGTCAGCCTGGTGGCGCGGGCCGGCGACTGTGTGGTCCTCAATGGACAGACCTGGCACCGCGGCGCGACGAACCGGGCCGACCACCACCGGGTCGTGCTGCAGGTGACCTACGGCCGCCGGTACATCGCGCAGCGGTTCTGGCCATACGTGAACTTCGCCATGCCGGAGGACGTCTGGGACGACGCTCCGGCACGGCGGCGCCGGCTCCTCGGCGCGCACCCGCACGGACCTTACGGCTGATCCCCTTCGCGGCCGAGAGCCCGCATGCGCAGCTCGACGTTTTCGCGGCGCAGGCGGTGCACGAGGTCGCGCAGCTCCGCGACGGTCGAGCCGGTATCGGATGGGCTGTCGGCGGTCTCGACGAACGCCAACTCGGGAGAGGCGGTGATGTGCAGTGGAAAGGTCCTGCCGTAGTTCAGGTTCAGCATGCCGTCGCGGACGTACCGTTCGACGTCGGTCGGCGGCAGGCGGCCCCAGCGGTCGAGGAAGACCTGTTCGGTGGCCGCGAACTCCTCCGTGCGCTGTTCTCGCGTCGCCGACACCCAATGGGTCAGCACGCTGCTGTGGCAGTAGTGGACGGCGTGCCCGCTCGCCTCCGCGCGCAGACAGAGGTCGACGTCCTCGTATCCGTTGCGGTAGCCGGTGTCGAATCCGCCCAGTTCGGCGAACA
Source organism: Amycolatopsis sp. SID8362 (assembly GCF_010550475.1). Classification (NCBI taxonomy): domain Bacteria; kingdom Bacillati; phylum Actinomycetota; class Actinomycetes; order Pseudonocardiales; family Pseudonocardiaceae; genus Amycolatopsis; species Amycolatopsis sp. SID8362. The sequence goes on along the minus strand of NZ_JAAGNB010001155.1, from coordinate 4,328 downwards.
CCGCCGAGCGGACCAGCATGCACGCCGCCGTGACGATGTGGGCGCGGCCGGACCGCATGGCCAGCTCGTGGTCACCGGGCAACCCGGCATACACGTGCCGCGGGTAGCCGTCGGTGCAGATCACCACGCCGCAGTGCTGGAGACGGCCGTCCGGGAACAGCAGCCGGGTGCCGACGACGGCCCTGCCGGGGTCGGAGTCGGCGTAGGTGAGCAAGGAGCCGAGCCAGCCGGGTGTGGGCAGGAGGTCGTTGTTGTAGAAGACGAGGTGACGTCCGGATGCGGCTCGCGCGCCCGCGTTGCACGCGTGGGAGAAACCGAGGTTCGCCTCAGAACGAACGGAGATCACCGGCCGCGGCAAGGATTTCTGCAGCGTCGCAACGACATCCGGGGTCCGATCGGTCGAACCGTCGTCGGAGACGACCAGTTCGACGTCGTCGCGGTCGCCGATACTTTCGTGCAGCGCCAGTACACAGCGCTCCAGCAGTTCGGCGGCGTCGAACGTCGGCACGACCACCGTGCAGGCGACAGAGCGCGCGGCACCGTTCGGAAAAAGCATGGTTCAATTCGCCTTTCGCCTCACCGCAGCGGAAAACTCCGCTGCTGCCGATCGAGGAAGATCCGTTCCAGTTATAGTCCCATTCGGTTACGCTTCGACAGCCGGCGGCCGTCTGGGCCCGCCAGAAGGCAGGAGAGATTCATGGCTCTCGAGCTCCTCCAGCTCGGCAGGGCGGCACTTCCGGCTCCGGTGGATGCCCGGGTGCTGATCGTCGCCAACGCGTGCCAAACCGTCGATGAGACCCTGGACCAGTTCAAGTTCGGCGCGGGTGACCCGGATCTGCTGGAGCGCAACAACTCGGGGTATCTCGACCTCTACCGCGCGATGATCCCCGAGATCGACGGCGAACGCCGGGAGATCGTCGACGCGGTCAATCACGTGCGGCGCGGATTGCCCGGTGCGGGCCTCGTCGACGAGCACAACTCGTCCTCGCTCAATGGTGTATACCTCTACGACTTCCTTTGCCGCCAAGGCTATGCCGGTCGGACGGAGCTGGTCGACAACATCGATCTCGAGGCCGAGCGGGCGGCCGAGCTCGCCAAGGCCGCCGATGTCGTGCTGCTGTCTACCACTTTCATCACCAGCGCCAGCACGATCGTGCGGGTGTGCAAGCTGCTGAAGTCCTGGAATCCGAAGGCGCTGGTGATCGTGGGCGGGGCGAAGCTCACCCAGTACTCGGACGATCGCGAGATTCACGGGGCCGCCCGCGCCGCGGACGCGCTGATCCTGTCGCCCAACGGGGAGCGGACCCTGCTCGAGGTCATCCGCCGGCTCGTCCTTGGCGAGAGCATCGCTTCGGTGCCGAACATCGCCTACGACGACGGAGAATTCCGGTGTACGTCGAGGAACCTGCACGACGGGGTGGACATCGACGCCAACTCCGTGCGCTGGGACGAGCTGCCGGACTACATCCTGCGGACCTCGGTCAACGTGCGCACCGGGCGTGGCTGCCCCTTCAAGTGCAAGTTCTGCACGTTCCCCAGCTACAACGACCAGCAGGTCGATCTGATGGAGACCGAAAGCGTGGTGCACCAGCTGCGCCAGATCATGCGGCTGCCGCAGGTGGGCAGCGTCCGCTTCGTCGACGACACGCTGTTCCTCAACCGCAATCACCTGATCACGGTGTGCCGGCGGATGATCGACATCGGGTTCGACAAGCCGTGGACGGCCTACCTGCGGGCGCCGACGCTGACCGACGAATGCGTCCGCTACCTGAGCGAAGCCGGCTGCCGGCTGGTCCTGGTCGGCGTGGAGTCCGCGGATCAGGCGGTGCTGAACAACATGCTCAAGGGCACTCGGGAGAAGCACAACTGGGTGGCCGCCGAGAACCTCGCCAAGTACGACGTGATGGGGTTCGCGTTCATGCTCGTGGGTTTCCCCGGTGAGACGCAAAAGTCGGTGAGCAAGTCAATCGACTTCCTCAACAACTCGGGGATCCACTCCTACGTCCACTCTCCACTGTTCGTCTTCCCCAATTCGCCGCTGGCCCGTGAAGCGCGCGACTTCGGGCTGAAGGGCGGGTTCAACGACTGGGCGCATGACACCATGGACTGCCGGACCGCCGTCGAGGAGTGCGGACGGATGTTCGCCGAGGTCCACAACGCCGCCTACATCGACCGCGGCTCGTCGGTCACCAAAACCCTCCTCGACCACGGCGCGTCGGTGGGCGAGGCGAGCAGGATGGGGGTGCTGCACAACGAAACGGCGCGACGCCAGGGCGCGGGGCTCGACGACAGTGCCACGCGTGCCGAGTTCGCGGCACTGGCCGCGGGCATGCAGCACGCCACCGCGCGCTCGGTCGACGCCGTCACCACTCCCTACAGCCGGGTGGACGGCCGGCTTGAGATCACGTCGCCGGCACGCTACTGAGGCAGGTCAACCCGGATGAACGAGCACAGTTCCGGCTGGCGACGGCGCAGCGGCGCCGTCCTGGGCCTGTCCGCACTCGCCCACGACCCGGCCGCCGCCCTGATCGTCGACGGCCATCTGGTCGCGGCGGTCGAGCAGGAGCGGATCGACCGGGTCAAGCGCAGCACGGCGTTCCCGGCGGGGGCGATCCGTGCGGTGCTCGCCGAGGCGGACCTCCGGCTCGGCGACGTCGATCGCATCGCCTACTACTGGAACGACCGCGGTCACGCGCTGCGTGCGCTGCGCGCCGCCGGCCGCCACACACCGGCCAACCCGGTGGGCTTCGTCAGGATGGCCCGCCAGCGGCTGCGGGGACTCGCCGCGCCAGGGATGGTCGAGGCCGGCCTGCGGCCCCTGCTCGCCGGGGCTGCGTCGCCTCCCGTGGACTTCGTCGACCACCACGAAGCGCATCTGATGGCCGCGTGGCTGTCGGCGCCCTTCGAAGCCGATGCCGCGCTGGTCGTCGACGGCCGCGGCGAAGTCGACTCGACGTCGCTGTACGAGCTGGGAGCGGGAACGCCGCGGCTGCTGGAAACCCTGCCGTTCCCCGATTCGCTCGGAGTCTTCTATGGTGCCGTCACCCAGTTGCTGGGCTATCGCGCGCTGTCCGATGAGTACAAGGTGATGGGCCTGGCTTCCTACGGGCAGCGGAGTGCACTGTGGACGGAGCGGGTCCGGTCGCTGCTGCGGACGGGACCCGATGGGCGGCCCCGGGTGCACATCCCGTCGCTGCAGCCGGAAAACTGCTCGACCGCGGAACACCCCTGGCTGACCCCGCGAGCACGGCGCGGGCTCGAAGGGCGTTTCCGCGAGGCCGACGGTTCCTTCACGGCGGATGCCAAGGACTTCGCCTACGCCGCTCAAGACGCGCTCGAAGGGGCGCTGCTGGGCTTGCTGCGGCGGGTGGTGGACCTCAGCGGCGCAAGGAAGGTCGTGGTGGCCGGCGGCGTCGCGATGAATGCCGCGGCGATCGGCCGCGCCCGCGCATCGGGGATCGTGGAAGACCTGCACGTGCCGCTGGCGCCAACTGACGCCGGCGCCAGCGTCGGCGCCGCGCTGGTCTCGCTGCGCCGGCTGAACTTGCCGGTACCTTCACCCGAGGAGCTCACAAACCCTTTCGCGGGCCCGGGTTTCGGGCCGGCCGAGCTGCGAGCCGTACTCGTCGCCAGCAAGCTGCCGTTCCGTGAGGTGGACGGTCCGGCCGAAGCGGCCGCCGCGATCTCGGCGGGCAAGCTCGTCGGCTGGTTCGACGGCCGGATGGAGTTCGGGGAGCGCGCGCTGGGCGCGCGCAGCATCCTCGGGGACCCGCGCAAGCGAGAGACCCGTGACCGCATCAACGCCTCGGTGAAGCGGCGCGAAAGCTACCGGCCGTTCGCGCCCTCGGTCCTCGAGGAGCACAGCAGCCGGTACTTCGACACGGGACACAGCAGGCGGATGGGGGAGATCGTGGCCGCGACCCCGGAGGCGCACGCCATGGTGCCCGCCGTGGTCCACGTCGACGGCACTGCCCGGCCGCAGACCGTGCCTCCGGACTGGCCCGCGCGGCGCTTTCGCGAGCTGATCGAGCACTTCTACCGCATCACGGGTGTGCCAATGGTCGTGAACACGTCCTTCAACGTGCGTGACGAGCCCATCGTGTGCACGCCGGACGACGCCTTGCGCTGCTTCGCCGCGTCCGGTATCGACCAGCTCTACCTTTCTGATTTCCTGGTGGACAAGGGGCAATTTCATGGCTGATCGGCGATGGTGGCTCGCCAAGGCGACGCGCGCGCTGACCTTGCTGGCCTGGCGCGCGCTGCCCCCGGTGCTCGTCGCACTGGCCCGGCCCACCGGCCGGCGCGCCGGCGTGCTGGTGCCGCTGGCC
>NZ_JAAGNB010001841.1:0-1752 GCF_010550475.1 Amycolatopsis sp. SID8362 | reverse complement strand
CGCACGCCGGCGGCCGGCAACTACGCCGCCGCGCTCGCCGGGCTCGAGGCCGCGGACGACGTCACGTTCGTCTGCCTCGCCGGGGAGGTGAACGTCGGCGCGGCGACCACCGGCGGCACGCCCGCCACCGGACTGCGCGCGCTGGCCGAGCACGTGGAGAACATGTCCGCGGCGGGGAACCGGCGGCTGGCGGTCGCGATGATCGACCCGGCCACGGCCCGGAGCGCGACCTACGTGGACACCGTGCTGGCGGCCAACTCCTACGGCGCGCTCAAGAGCGCTACCGGCCGGATGATCCTCGTCGCCGCGCGCGGCGCGACCACCGACGAGACGGTGAGCCCGAACCCGGTCGCCGACGCGGCCGCGGCCGTGATGGGCGCGATCGCCGGCCAGGCACCGGCCACCAGTGTCGTGCTCAAGCAGGTGCGCGGCTTCACCATCCCGGTCACCCAGCAGTACGTGCCCGCCGAGGTCACCGGCCTGGCCGGCCAGGGCGTGATCCCGCTGATCGACCCGGCGCTGGTGCCCGGCACCGGGCTGTTCCTGGCCGACGGCGGAACGTTCTCCGCCGACCCCGCCCGCAACTACGTCGACATCTGCCGGGTGCTCGACGACCTCGAGTTCCGGCTGCGGGCCGGGCTGATCGGCACGGTGGGGGACGCGCGCATCACCAAGGCCGGCCTGACCGCCGTGCGCGTGCGGGTGGAGGGCATCCTCGGCCCGCTGCAGCTGGGCGCGGTGATCGACGACTTCTCCGTCACCATCCCGCTGCTGGCGATCCTCGCGCTGCCGGAAAGCGCGCGCAGCGCCGCCGAACAGGCCCAGGTGGTCGCCGCCCGCCAGACCCGGCAGGTGTCCGTCCTCATCAGCATCACGTACGGGCCCGCGGTGCACCGGCTCAACGTGACCCTCGCCCCCCAGTTCTGAGCAGGAGCCCACCATGTCGAGTCCCGAAACCAGCTGGAACACCCGCCTCGCCGTGCGCTACACCGACGACAAGGGTGCCGACCACGAGATCTCGCCGATCCAGTCGTTCACGCCGACGTTCGCCACCACGGCCGAGCCGCTGCACAGCATCGAACGCACGCACGTCGGCGTGGTGGTCCAGCCGTACTCGCTGACCTTTTCGCTGACGGTCAACGCGATCGGCCCGGCCACCGCGCAGCTGACCGCGCTGGCGCTGAACGCGACCGAGTTCAGCATCTCGATGCAGGAGCGCAGCGGCGACGACTGGTCGTTCTCCACGATCGTGCTCAGCCGGTGCGTGATCACGAGCGCCGCGCCGACCGCGGCGACGGTGGCCGGCGCGCCGCAGGCGACGTTCTCCGGTTTCTCGATGCACGTGGACGCCACCGACGCCGGCGGCGCCAAGACGTCCGGTCCGCTGCAGTCGGCGCTGTAGAAGGGGAAATCCGTGGTCGACGATCTGGTTTCCGGTGAGGGCAGCGGCGTCATCCTGCCGTCCGAGGGCGACGAGTCCGGGCCGGACGGGCTCGTGTTCCAGTTCCCGGTGGAGATCGAGGTGCGCGTGGTCGCGCCGTACGACCCGGACCAGCTGGTGACCACGGCGCTGGACCGGCTGACCGCGGCGCTGCAGGGGCTGACGTGACGACCGTGCGGATGCCGGTGCGGATCCGGCTGGACCTGACCGGCGATCCGCTGGACACCGACGTGCTGGACCTGGTGCGCGAGGCGGCCGTCGCGGCCGCGGCCCGGACCGCCGACCGGGCCGGGCGGACCGACGCGCTCGAC
>NZ_JAAGNB010001783.1:0-4384 GCF_010550475.1 Amycolatopsis sp. SID8362 | reverse complement strand
CCCGCGAGCACGCCGGTCTGGACGCTCACCGCCAGGCTCGCGAACGTCTCCCCCGCCAGCGCGTCCGCGTAGTGGCCGAGGGTGAGCCCGCCCGGCAGCACGCCCGTCCAGTGCCCGGCGAACGACGCGAGCACGATCATCACCAGCGGGGCCGCGACGACGACCGCGAAGACCACGCCGAACACCAGCCACAGCAGCACCTTGCTACGCCGCGTCCACAGCAGCACCGCGACCCCTTCCCGCCAGCACCCGGTAACACCCGTACAACAGCAGCGAAAGCACGACGTCGACCAGCGCGACGACGCTCGCCGCCGGGAAGTCGAACGTGACGATCCCCTTGCCGTACACCAGCATCGGCAACGTCGTGACGCCCTTCGCGCCGAGGAACAGCACGATGCCGAACTCGTTGAGCGCGAGCAGCAGCGTCAGACAGGCGCCCGACGCCAGCGACGGCAGCGCCGCGGGCAGCACCACCCGCCCGAGCACCCGGCCCGGGCGCGCGCCCAGCGACGCCGCGACGTCCAGGTGCACGCCGGGGATCTGGCCGAACGCCGCCAAGGCCGGCCGCAGCACGAACGGCGTGTAGAACGTGATCTCGGCCAGCAGCACGCCCCACGGCGAGTACAGGAACCCGCCCGCGCCGAGCACGCCCGCGCTGCCGTAGAGGAACGTGAACGCCAGCGCGATGAGGAACGACGGGAACGCGAGCACCGTGTCGGCCAGCCGGGACAGCGTTCGCGCGCCGGGGAACGGGACGAACGCGATGACCAGCGCGAGGAACGTGCCGAGCACGACGCAGCCGGCGGTGGAGCCGAGCGCGAGCAGCACCGTCTGGAGCGCCGCGTCGCGGAACTCCGCCGAGCCGAGCACCTCGGCCCAGACCGCGAACCCGAGCCCGCTGTCCGTGGTCAGCGACTGCCCGGCGACGAGCACCAGCGGATACCCGAAGAACACCACGACGACCACGAGCGGCGGCAGCACCCACAGCGAGCCCGGTCGTGAGTGTTCGGTCGGGTTAGAACCCGACTGAACACTCACGAGCCGGCTCCGACCAGCGGGCAGCCGTCCGGGATGGACACCCCGACCGCCGTGCCGACGGCGAACGCCTCGGGGACCTCGGCCCGGATCGTCGTGCCGGTCGCCAGCACCAGGTCCAGGCGGTAGCCGGTGCCGCGCCACTGCACGGCCTTGACCAGCGCCGGGAGCGTGCCCGCGGCCGGCTCGCCGACGCCGACGCGGTGCGGGCGCACGCCGAGCGCGACCGGGCCGGCGCCGAGCGCGCCGGTCGGCTCGGCGGTCAGCTCGCGCTCGCCGAGCCGGACGGTCGCCGGGGACCCGGCGCGGACCAGGTCGACCGGGATGAGGTTGGCCGCGCCGAGGAAGCTCGCGGTGAACTCCGAGCCGGGCCGCCGGTAAAGCTGTTCGCAGGGACCGGTTTCGACGAGTCGCGAGTCGCGCATGACGGCGATCCGGTCGGCCAGCGCGAGCGCTTCGCCCTGGTCGTGGGTGACGTAGACGAGCGTGGTGTCCGGCAGTTCGGCGCGCAGCCGCAGCAGTTCCGCGATCATGTCCTCGCGCAGTGCGGCGTCCAAAGCGGACAGTGGCTCGTCGAGCAGCAGGACGTCGGGCCGGATGGCCAGTGCCCTGGCCAGCGCGACCCGCTGCTGCTGCCCGCCGGACAGCTCGCGCGGGAACCGGCGGGCGTAGCCGCCCATCCCGACCAGGTCGAGGACTTCGGCGACCCGCGCGGCGACGTCGGCCCGCGGCCACCGCCGCGCGTTGAGTCCGAAAGCGACGTTGCCCGCGACGCGCAGGTGCGGGAACAGCGCGTAACTCTGGACGACGACGCCGAGACCGCGCCGGTGCGGCGGCAGGTCCGTGACGTCCTCGCCGTTCAGGAACACCCGGCCCGCGCTGGGCCGCACGAACCCGGCGAGCGCCTTGAGCGCCGTGGACTTGCCGGAGCCGGACGGCCCGAGCAGCGCGAGGGTTTCCCCGCGGCCGACCGCGAGGTCGAGGGAGTCCAGCGCGGTCGTCCGTCCGAAGTGGACGGAGACCCCGCGGAACTCGACGGACGGCGTCACCGGCCGACGGCCTTCTTGTACGCGGCCAGGTCGGCGTCGAGCTTGCCGAGCACCGCGGTCCAGTCCGGGTGCCAGATCTCGACACCGTCGAGCGCGGCCTTGATCTTCGCCGCGTTGGCGCCGGTCGCGGTGACGTCGGCGCGGGCCGGGATGCCGTACGCGTCGGCGGCCTTGGCCTGGACCTCCGGCGAGAACAGGAAATCGAGGAGCTTCTTCGCTTCTTCGGCGTGCGGCGCGTTCGTCACGAGCCCGGCGTAGTACGGCAGCGCGAACGTCGAGCGCTTGCCCTGCGCGTCGGCCGGGAAGAACACCTCGAAGCCGCCGCTCTTGGCGATTTCGGCGAGGTTCATCTGGACGTCGCCGTTGGCCACCAGCAGCTCGCCCTTGGCCACCTTCGGCTGCAGCTTGCCGGTGGAGGACGACGGCCCGGCGTTGTTCGCTTCGAGCTTGCCGAGGTAGTCCAGCGCGCCCTGCTCGCCGAGGACGTGCTGCAGCTGCAGGAGCACGGCGGTGCCGTCGCCCGCCTCGCCGGGCGTCGAGTACTGGACCTTGCCCTTGAGCTTCGGGTCGAGGAGGTCGTCCCAGGTCTTCGGCGTGGCCGCCGGGTTGCGGATGAAGCTGAGGTAGTTGTTCATCATCGCGGAAAAGCGGCCCTGCGGGTCCTTGTCGGACACCTGGTCCGCACCCCGCGGGGTGTAGGGCTGCAGCAGGCCGGCGACGCGCTGGATGAACGGCGGCAGCGTGACGAGGACGTCGGCCTGGGTGTTGGCTTTTTCCTTCTCCACGCGCGAAGCGACCTCGCCGGAGCCGGCGGTGACGGCCTGGACCGTGATGCCGGTCTGCTGCTTGAACTCGGCGAACCGGGCGGTGTACCAGTCTTCCAATCCGTCCACTGTGTACACGGTGACGGTCTTGCCGCCGCCGGACGCGGCGCCGGTGCCCCCGCACGCGGCGAGCAGGGCGGTCAGCGCCACCGCGAGGACGGTGGCCAGGGTCTTCTTCATCGGGGTTCTCCTTCGAGCACGGCGGGGAGGTCGGAGACGGAGTCGAGGACGTGGGTGGCGTCGGCGAGGTCTTCGCGGCGGCCGGCTCCGGTGAGCACGCCCGCGACGACGGACGCGCCCGAGCGCAGGCCGCACAGGACGTCCGAAGCGGTGTCGCCGACGACGGCGATCCGCCGCACGTCGGTGACTTCGAGCCGCAGCGCGGCGGCGAGGACAAGGTCGGGGAACGGGCGGCCGCGGACCCCGTCGCCGGGCGCGAGCGCGAGGTCGGCGAGGTCGCGCCAGCCGAGGGCGTCGAGGATGGCCTGCTGGGTCGCGGGCGCGAAACCGGTGGTGAAGGCGACCTTCACGCCGTTCTCGCGCAGGCCGCGGACGACGGCTTCGGCGCCGGGGATCGGCTTGCTCTCCCCCACCAGCTTCCCGTAGGCGGCCTCGAAGGCCGCGTTCGCTTGCCGCGCTTGGCTTTCCTCGCCGAGGAGGGCGCGGAAGACGGCGATCTTCGACTGGCCCATGGTGTCGAGGACGTACTGCAGCATCTCGGGGTAGCGCTCGTCCGGGACGCCGACGGCGCGGATGGCTTCGGTGAAGGCCCGCACGACGAGGCCGTCGTCGGCGACGGTCGTGCCCGCCATGTCGAGCACGACGAGTTCGGGGGTCACAGGTCCAGCTCCTCGGCGGTGTCTTCGGCGATGGCGGGCGAGCAGGTCATGCCGCGCCCGCCCGGCCCGGTGACCAGGAAGGCGTTGTCCGCGACGCGCGCGCGGTGCACGATCCGGCCGGGGTCGGCGGTCTGCGCGTACACCCCGGCCCAGCGGCGGCGGAGCGGCGGCAGCGGGCGCCCGAGCAGGGCCCCGGCGACGTCGGCGAGGTGCGCGTAGGGGTCCTCGGTGACGTCGAAGGCGAACGGCTCGTCGTACTCGTGGGTGTCACCGATGGTGAGCGAGCCGTCGAGCCGCTGGACGAGCAGCAGCTGCATGCGGTGGGCGGCGGCGACGTCGCCCTGGGGCTGGGTTTCCGCCAGCGCGTCGAGCGCGGCGCCGCGGTAGGCCGGGTAGTAGCGGAAGCTGTCGCCGTCGGCGACGCTCGTGGTGAGCTGCTCGCCGAGCGGTTCGGTCTGGGCCATCTGCAGCCGCACGCGCCGCACCGGCGGGTCGCCGGCCAGCTCGCGCACCAGGCCGCCGGTCCGGGCGCCGGTGCAGAACAGGACGACGTCGCCGTCGTGCCGCTCGCCGTGGTCGTCGACGACGCCGGTGGCGTTCAGGTGCCGGACCTCGCGCCCGGGCCGCCAGGTGTAGC
>NZ_JAAGNB010001736.1:0-3696 GCF_010550475.1 Amycolatopsis sp. SID8362 | reverse complement strand
CCGCGACCCGCGAGCTGGACGGCCTGGCCGGGGCGCTGGCCGCGGGCACCCACCGGGGTGACCGGGCGCAGGTGCACGCCGAGCTGGGCCGGGTGACGCGCGGCCGGCGCATCGAGCGCGTGCTCACCGCCGTGCTGAGCGGCAACCGGCCGGGGGAGATCCGGCTGGAACGGCGGATCGATTCGTCCGCGTTGGCGCGCTTGGACGAGGAGTTCTTCGGCAAGCAGGTGCTGGTCACCGACCGGGACTGGCCGATCGGCGACGTCGTCACGGCCTACCGCGCGCGCACCCACCTGGAGTCGACGTTCCGCTGGCTGACCGGCCCCGCCGTCACCGGCCCGACCCCGCGCTGGGAGTGGACGCGGCAGCGGATCGCCGCGCACGGCCTGGTCTCGGTGCTCGCCGCGACGGTGACCCACCTGATGCGGCGCGAGGCCGACCTTGCGGGGATGAACCTGTCCGTCCGCGAGCTGCTCGACCGGCTGGCCGGCATCGGCGAGCTGGTGCTGCACTACCCGTCCACCGGCGGGCGCCCGCGGGCGAAACGCCTGCTGACCACGCCCGAGCCCGGTCAGCAGGCGTTGCTGGACCTGTTTCAGCTCTCGCGGTAGATCTGCAGCGCCGAGAAGCTCTGGACCACCGGCATCAGCTCGATGACGTTGATGTTCACGTGCTTCGGCTGGCTGGCCGCCCAGTAGACGGACTCGGCGACGTCTTCGGCGGTCAGCGGGGTGGTGCCCTCGTAGACCTTCTCGGCCTTGGCCGCGTCGCCGTCGAAGCGGACCTTCGAGAAGTCCGTGCCGCCGACCATGCCCGGCTCGACGTTCGTCACGCGGACGCCGGTGCCGTGCAGGTCGCTGCGCAGGTTGAGGCTGAACTGGTGGACGAACGCCTTGGTCGCGCCGTAGACGTTGCCGCCGGGGTAGGGGTAGGTGCCGGCGATCGAGCCGATGTTGATGACGTGGCCGCGGCCGCGCTCGACCATGCCGGGCAGCAGCGCGCGGGTGACGTGCGCGAGGCCGCGGACGTTGGTCGCGATCATCTGGTCCCAGTCGTCCAGGTCGGCCTTGTGCGCGGGCTCGAGGCCCTTGGCCAGGCCGGCGTTGTTGACCAGGACGTCGACTGCTGCCCACTCGCCGGGGAGTGCTTCGATCTTCTGCCGGACCGCCTCGGGGTCGCTGACGTCGAGGGTGACCGGCAGGACGGCGTCGCCGAGCTCGCCGGCCAGCTTCTCGAGCTTGTCCTCGCTGCGGGCGACGGCGATCACGCGGGCGCCCTCGGCGACGAACCGGCGCGCGATGGCGTCGCCGAAGCCGGCGCTGGCGCCGGTCACGAACACGGTCTGCTGTTGCGTCATGGAGTGGCTCCGCTGTTCTTCAGGAAGGTGCTGAGTGCCTCGTCGAACTCGGTCTCGCGCTCCAGGTTAGGCAGGTGGCCCGCGCCCTCGACCACCACCAGGGTCGAACCGCGGATCTCCCGGTGGATCAGTTCGGCGTCGGCGACCGGCGTGAACTCGTCCTCGCTGCCGACGACGACCAGGGTGGGGACGTCGATGTCCTTGAGCGCCGGCACGTAGTCCGGACGCTCGGCGCGCCCCCTGAGTGCCGCCGCGGCTCCTTCCTTCGGCGCGTCGCGCATCATGCGGCGGACGTGGGCCTCGACGTCGGGCCTGGTCGCGCGGGTCTGCTTCGAGATCATCTTGGGGAGCAGCTCGTCGGCGTAGCGCTCCATGCCCTCTTCGGTGATCCGGTCGGCGGTGTCGTAGCGGGCCTGCTTGGCCGCCGGGGTGTCGAGGCCGGCGAAGGTGTCGGCCAGGAGGAGGGCCTCCACCCGTTGCGGGTGGTCCGTCACCAGCTGCATGACGATCTGGCCGCCCATGGAGAGACCGCCGAGCACGAAGCGGCCCAGCCCGAGCCGGTCGGCCAGCTCGACGAGGTCGTTCGCGAAGACGTCGAGGCCGGTCTTGGTGTCGCCGGTGCTCGAGCCGCCGTAGCCCCGGAGGTCCGGGGTCACCACCCGGTAGCCGCGCTCGGCCAGGTACTCGGCCTGGGGGCGCCACATGGAGCGGTCGAAGGGGTGGCCGTGGACCAGCAGGACCGGTTGCCCGTCCCGCGGGCCGAGGTCGTCGTGCGCGAGGTTCATGCCGCCGACGCTAAGCGGAGCACTCGCGCGGTGCAATACGGTGCAATGTACTCGGAGCAATGTTTTTGCCTGGCGCTCGCGGGCGGTTCGGGGCAGACTGGGCCGTGGACGGGCTTCGTCATGGGGTCTGACCTGCGCTGATCTTGTTAAGGGACCCCCCTGTTTCGGGCCCTTTCGGGGCATGTAAAGTTCTCCAAGTCGCCAGGGAAACCGGGCGGCGGGGACACGAACCAAGCTCTCGCAGAAGCGATTGAGTGGGTGGCCCACAAAAACTGCTAGAAATAACTCGCTTCGAGTAAGGCCGCTTGACGGCGGCGCGACTCGGGGTGTGTTGCTTGAGAACTCAACAGTGTGCTAGTGAACTAAGCCAGTAGAGCTTATATATGAAACCCCCTCGTCGGGGTTTCCTTTGAGAAGCAAGAAATTGCCTCGATTGAACTGTTCATTGTTGGAGAGTTTGATCCTGGCTCAGGACGAACGCTGGCGGCGTGCTTAACACATGCAAGTCGAACGCTGAAGCACCTTCGGGTGTGGATGAGTGGCGAACGGGTGAGTAACACGTGGGTAATCTGCCCTGCACTCTGGGATAAGCCTTGGAAACGAGGTCTAATACCGGATATCACCTCCTACCGCATGGTGGGTGGTTGAAAGTTCTGGCGGTGCAGGATGAACCCGCGGCCTATCAGCTTGTTGGTGGGGTAATGGCCTACCAAGGCGACGACGGGTAGCCGGCCTGAGAGGGTGACCGGCCACACTGGGACTGAGACACGGCCCAGACTCCTACGGGAGGCAGCAGTGGGGAATATTGCACAATGGGCGCAAGCCTGATGCAGCGACGCCGCGTGAGGGATGACGGCCTTCGGGTTGTAAACCTCTTTCGCCAGGGACGAAGCGCAAGTGACGGTACCTGGATAAGAAGCACCGGCTAACTACGTGCCAGCAGCCGCGGTAATACGTAGGGTGCGAGCGTTGTCCGGATTTATTGGGCGTAAAGAGCTCGTAGGCGGTTTGTCGCGTCGGCCGTGAAATCTCCACGCTTAACGTGGAGCGTGCGGTCGATACGGGCAGACTTGAGTTCGGTAGGGGAGACTGGAATTCCTGGTGTAGCGGTGAAATGCGCAGATATCAGGAGGAACACCGGTGGCGAAGGCGGGTCTCTGGGCCGATACTGACGCTGAGGAGCGAAAGCGTGGGGAGCGAACAGGATTAGATACCCTGGTAGTCCACGCTGTAAACGTTGGGCGCTAGGTGTGGGCGACATCCACGTTGTCCGTGCCGTAGCTAACGCATTAAGCGCCCCGCCTGGGGAGTACGGCCGCAAGGCTAAAACTCAAAGGAATTGACGGGGGCCCGCACAAGCGGCGGAGCATGTGGATTAATTCGATGCAACGCGAAGAACCTTACCTGGGCTTGACATGCGCCAGACATCCCCAGAGATGGGGCTTCCCTTGTGGTTGGTGTACAGGTGGTGCATGGCTGTCGTCAGCTCGTGTCGTGAGATGTTGGGTTAAGTCCCGCAACGAGCGCAACCCTTATCCTACGTTGCCAGCGCGT
>NZ_JAAGNB010001681.1:0-2646 GCF_010550475.1 Amycolatopsis sp. SID8362 | reverse complement strand
CCGCGCCGCCGCCGGCTCGGCGGCCACCCGGTCCCGCCCGAGCGCTCGGCTCAGCAGCTCCACGGAAGCGTCGGGGGGCAGCACGTCGACGAGCACCGTGACACCGCCGTGGGCCACGAGCCCGCTCAGCCGGTGGCGGCTGGTCACCACCACCGCGCCGCGCGGGGACGCCGGGAGCAGCGCCGCGACCTGGTCGGTGGTGGTGGCGTCGTCCAGCAGCACCGCGATCGACCGGCCGGCGGTGAGGGAGCGGTACAACGCCGCTCGCTGCGCTGTACCGGGTGGGACGTCCGCGGGCCGCACGCCCAGCCCGCTCAGGAGATCGCCGAGGATTTCGCCCGGCGCGTGCGCCGACAACCGCGCGTACAGCTGCCCGTCCGGGAAGCGCGCACGGGCGTGGTGCAGCCAGTGCCGGGCGAGGGCGGACTTGCCCACGCCGCCCAGCCCGGTCAAGATCGCGAAGGGCGGCCGGTCCGGGTGCGCTTCAGCGGTCAGGACCTCGGTGAGTGTCCGCAACTCGCGTCCGCGTCCGGTGAAGTGGGCGGGCGCCGCGGGGAGCTGACGTGGCACGGGATGAGCGCGGTGGAAGTGGACGTCGCCGTGCACGACACCGGCCTGCAGGACCGAGGAGCCGACGACGTGTGACGCCTGGTTCGCCGCGCGGCCACTCGGATCCACGGCCCACCTCCGCCTCCGAGGCTAATGGCGGGACCGCCGTCGACCGCAGCGGTTTCAGCCGGTCAGACCACCGCTGACCGGCTGAAACCGTCCGGTGCGTCAGTCCTGGTTCGCCCACCACTGCCGGCCGGCTTCCGGCAGCGTCGAGATCGGGTCGTAGTACGGGTACCGGCGCTGCAACGCCTCCGGGTCGTCCAGCTCGATCCCGGTCCGGTAGTTCTTCGTCCAGTACGAGATCCCCAGCTCCCGGTCGTACTCGGCGAGCTGGTGCACCCACCGCTTCCCGACATAAGGCACGTCGCACACGATGCGCGGCGTCGCGTACCCCGGCAGGTAGCCCATGATCGCGTGCTGCAGCTCCTGGGCTTCCCAGACAGCGACCCGCCAGTGCTCGGCGTTCGGGATCATGTCGCACATGTAGAAGTAGTACGGCAGGATGTTCGCCTCGCCCTGAAGCGCGAAGCACAGGTCCAGCAGCTGCGCCGGGGTCGCGTTGACGCCGCGCATCAGCACGCCCTGGTTGCGGACGTCGCGGACACCCACGTTCAACGCCGTCTGGGCCGCCTCCGCCACCAGCGGGGTCACCGACTGGGCGTGGTTCACGTGCGTGTGGATCGCCAGGTTGACGCCGCGGCGCTGGGCGGTCACGGCGACGCGCTCGAGGCCTTCGACGACCTTCGGCTGGATCCAGTGCTGCGGCAGCGCCGCGAGCGCCTTGGTCGCCAGGCGGATGTCGCGGACGGTGTCGATGTCCATCAGCCGCATCAGGAACGACTCCAGCTGCGGCCACGGGACGTTGGCCACGTCGCCGCCCGAGACGACCACGTCGCGGACGCCCGGGGTCTTCTTCAGGTAGGCGATCATCGCGTCCTGGCGGTCGACCGGCTTGAGGGTCAGCTTGTGCTTCTCGACCGTCTCCGTCGAGTTGCCGACCAGGTCCATGCGGGTGCAGTGGCCGCAGTACTGCGGGCAGGTCGAGATCATCTCGGCCAGCACCTTGGTCGGGTAGCGGTGGGTCAGCCCCTCGACGACCCACATCTCGGCCTCGTGCAGCGAGTCGCGCTCGGAGTGCGGGTGGCTCGGCCAGGTGGCGTCACGATCACTGCGAACCGGGAGCATGTAGCGGCGGATCGGGTCGGCGTAGAACGCTTCGGTCACCTTCGCCGGGTCGGTGCCCGCCGTGGGCGCCATCGTGTTGATCATCTGCGGCGGCAGCAGCATCGACATGGTCGCCAGTTCGCGCTGGTCGGCGAGCAGGTCGTCGTAGAAGCGCTCCTCGAGCAGGTCGCCCATCAGCGCGCGCAGCTGCTTGGCGTTGCGGACGCAGTGCACCCGCTGCCACTGCGCGTCACGCCACTCCGCCTCGGTCACGTCGTGCCAGCCGGGGAAGCGGCGCCAGTCGGGTTCCACCAGCTCGGCGCGGGCGTACTCGTAGGGCTGGTCGAAGGCGGCGGCAGGCGTCACAGGTTCCTGGATCGCAGTCACTTGTACTCCTAGTCGTCGGGAACGCGTTAAAATATCCTGTCATATCGTTCCCGAGGAGTAAATCTTCCTGCCTGCTGGTGTGGCTTCCCCCAGGTGCAGTAGGCCGCGCGACCAGGGGGAGACTCAAGGGCGTGACGGACGAACACACGACGCTCCTGCTCGGCGGGCGCATCTACACCCCCGCCGGCCCGGACGCCACGGCCATGGCGGTCACCGGCGGCACCGTGGTCTGGGTCGGCCAGGACGCCCCGGCCCGCGCCCTGCACCCCGGCGCCGAGATCGTCGACCTCCACGGCGCCTTCGTCGCCCCCGCGTTCGTCGACGCGCACGTCCACGCCACCGCCACCGGCCTGCACCTGACCGGCCTCGACCTCACCGGCGTCCGCGACCGCGCCGACCTGCTGACCCGCGTGCGCGACGCCGTCATCCCGGGCCAGGTCCTGCTCGCCCACGGCTGGGACGAGTCCGCGTGGACCGACCCGC
>NZ_JAAGNB010001624.1:0-3676 GCF_010550475.1 Amycolatopsis sp. SID8362 | reverse complement strand
AGACGCTGGCCGGCCCGGTCGTGCGTGAGCTGCGGATGCGCAAGGACGCCGCCGAGATCGCGTCGCTGCGGGAGGCGGGCGCCGCGATCGACCGCGTGCACGCCCGCGTCCACGAGTGGCTGCGGCCCGGCCGCACCGAGGCCGAGGTCGGCGCCGACATCGCCGCGGCCATCGTCGAGGAGGGGCACGTCCAGGCCGACTTCGTGATCGTCGGCTCGGGCCCGAACGGCGCCAGCCCGCACCACGACGTCTCCGAGCGCGTCATCGAAAAGGGTGACGTCGTGGTCGTCGACATCGGCGGCCCGCTGCCCGCCGGCTACAACTCCGACTCCACCCGCACCTACGCCGTCGGCACGCCGCGCGACGCCGACGTGGCCGAGACGTACGCGGTGCTGCAGCGCGCCCAGGCCGCCGCGGTGGCCGCGGTCAAGCCGGGCGTCACCGCTGAGGCCGTCGACGCCGCAGCGCGCGACGTCATCGCCGAGGCCGGGTTCGGCGAGTACTTCATCCACCGCACCGGCCACGGCATCGGCCTGGACGTGCACGAGGAGCCGTACATCATCGCGGGCAACGCGCTGCCGCTGGAGCCGGGCATGGCCTTCAGCGTCGAGCCGGGCATCTACCAGCCGGGCCGCTGGGGCGCCCGGATCGAGGACATCGTGATCGTCACCGCGGACGGCGTCGAGTCCGTCAACAACCAGCCGCACGAGCTCGTCGTGCTGGACGCATGACGGCCGGTGGCCTGGAGCCGCTGGACCAGGCGATCGTCCAGGAGCTCGCGGCCGACGGGCGGCGCAGCTTCACCGACCTCGCCGAGCGGGTCGGGCTGTCGGTGTCGGCGGTGCACCAGCGGGTGCGCCGCCTCGAGCAGCGCGGGGTCATCCTCGGGTACACCGCGCGGCTCGACGGCGAGCAGATCGGCCTGCCCCTGACGGCGCTGATCTCGCTGACGCCGAACGACCCGGCGGCGCCCGACGACTACCCGCAGCGGATCCAGCACATCAAGGAAATCGAGTCCTGCTACTCGGTGGCCGGCGACGAGTCCTACATCCTGCTGGTGCGCGTCCCGTCGCCGCTGGGGCTGGAGGACCTGCTGCGCCGGATCCGCGAGTCGGCGAAGGTGTCGACCCGGACGACGGTGGTGCTCTCTACGCCGTTCGAGGGACGTTCGCCGACGTTCTGACGCCGGCGGGCCGCCCGGGGACCGGAGCACTGGTACGGTAAAAGGTATGGCAACACGTAAGGTCACGCTTTCGCTGGACAGCGGCGCGCTGGAATTCGCCGAACGGGCCGCGAAAGCCCACGGAATCTCGGTCTCGTCCTGGCTGTCGAAGGCGGCCAGGCGCGAGGCGGTACGCACCGGCTACACCCCGCGGAAGCCGGAGCCGGCCGTCGCGGAAGCGGACGAGGCCGAACGCAGCGCGGCGGAAAAGGATCTGCGTGCGCAGGGGTGAAGTCTGGACGTACCACCCCCCGACCGAACCGGCCCGGCAGCGCACGGTCGTGCTGCTGTCCTCGGACGGGGTGAACGAATCCGAGCGGCCCTGGCTGCTCGGCACGGAACTGCTCGAACGCGACCCGCAGGACATCCTCGGCGTCGCGATCGACGCCCGGTACTGGGTGTCCACGCTCAACCTGACCCGGCTCTACCGGCCGTGGTTCGACGAGCGGATCGCCGAGATCGACCTGGAAGTCCAGGAGCGCATCGACATCGCCTTGCGGGCAGCGCTCGATCTTTAAGTGTATAACGCCCTATACCACCTGGCGAGCTGAAAAGCCGTCCAGCACCCCAGGAAACCTAGGCTATGGACCGGGGAGCCCTCAGCGAGCCACGACCTCCGGGGCCGAGTGCAGCTTCCCGTCCGCACCGGCGAGGCAGGAGGCGTTGCCTTCGCGGGCCGTGATGAACTCCGTGAGGCAGTTGGCGATCGCGGCGTGCCCGGCGGCGTTGGGGTGGAACGACTCCTGCAGCGCGTGGCCGGCCCGGTCGGCTTGGCCGAGGTCGGCGAGCTGGAGGGTGAGGCGGGTGAACCACTCGGTCGCGGGGTTGGCGCCGCCGCTGCAGGCTTCGTGCTTGACGCCGGCCTTGGCGAGGTCGAGGAACCGGGCGCCGGACTGCTGTGCGGCCGCTTTCAGTCCTGAGGAGAGGACGCCGATCCCGGTCTGGGAGATCCAGCGGAGGTCTTCGACGCGGAACGGGCAGCCGTTGAGGGTGCGCAGGTCTTCGGGCAGGTCCGGGCCGATGGGTGCGGCGTAGGACTGCAGGACGAGCTGGTAGTCGGCGGGGACGTAGCCGGCTTGGGCGAGGACTTTCTTGACGTCGGAGACGGCGGTCGCGACCTTGGGCACCATGGCGTCCACTTTGGACTGCCAGGTTTGCTTGAGCGCTTCGCTGCAGGACGGGCCGCCGGGGTTGAACCAGGCTTTGAAGCATTCGGTGACCTGGTTGGAGAACTTGGGTTCGTCGTTGGCGCCGACGGCGATGACGACGGCGGCGACGCGGTGGTCCTTGACGAGTGCGGCGAGCTGCTGGGCTTGGGAGCCTTCGGTCCACTGCTTGACGTCGCCGAGTGCGACCTGTTCGGCGGGGGCGCCGGAGCAGCCGAGGTTGACGTGGGCGGTGATGCCGGGGATGTCGATCTTCTCGACGAAGGCGTTGGGGGAGCGGTGGCACCAGTTGCCGCCTTGGCCGTTGGTGGTGGCGGTGTACTGGCCGGCGCCTTCGCCGGAGACGGTGCTGTCGCCCAGGGCGACGACGGTGAGCGGGCCGGTGCCGGGTGGGCCTTGGCGGGGCTGCGGCTGGCCGTTTTTGCTTTCGGAGCCGAAGAAGACGAAGAAGCCGGCCAGGAGGGCCACGCAGACGAGGACCAGTGCCCCCCAGTACCACCGAAGACGTCGCATCGGCGTCGATTCTACGGTTCGGGTGCCGGGCTCGGGTGAAGTGGATCAGGGCTAGCCGGCTTCGGTGAGGTCGGTGGTCGCGGCGAGTTCGACGGCGACGTCGGTGATGGTGCGGATGGCCGGGTTGTCGTTGGTGGGTGACCAGACGAGTTCGGTGCGGGCGAGGTCGCCGTCGAGGGGGAGGGTCTGCCCAGACTTCGGTTGACACCGGAGCTGACTGTTTCTCAGGCCGCTGACGTGGCCGTGTAGATGGTCTCAAACTCGACCGGGGTGAGCTTGCCCAGGGCGCGTTGGCGGCGTTTGCGGTGATACTTCGTCTCGATCCAGGACACGATCGCCAACCGGAGCTCCTCCCGCGTGCGCCACCGGCGGGTATCGAGAACGTTCTTCTGCAGCAACGAAAAGAACGACTCCATCGCAGCATTGTCACCACACGCACCGACCCGACCCATCGACCCGGTCAGCCCATGACCGCGCAGCAGGCGCTGGTAGGCCGCCGATCGGAACTGGGCTCCGCGGTCGGAGTGGACCACGACGTCGTGCGGGTCGCGCAGCGCGATCGCGTTGCGCAGCGCGCTGACGGCGAGTGAGGCCCGCATGTGCGAGGCGATGGAGTATCCGACGATCTTGTTGGAGTAGCAGTCCTTGACCGCACACAAGTACAGCTTGCCCTCACCGGTGGGATGCTCGGTGATATCGGTCAGCCACTTGGTATTCGGCGCGGCGGCGGTGAAGTCCCGGCGCACGAGGTCGTCGTGCACCGGCGGCCCCGCCT
>NZ_JAAGNB010001576.1:0-1963 GCF_010550475.1 Amycolatopsis sp. SID8362 | reverse complement strand
ACGGCGCCGGGTCGCCGCCGGTGATCGCGGCGAGCTCGTCGGCGCTGATCTCGCCGGGCCGGGCGACGAGGTGCACCTCGGGCCGCGCGTCGTCGGCTTCGAGCGCGGCCTTGAGCCCGGCGCCCTTGTCCCCCAGCGCTTCGGCGAACGAGCGGGCGATCCAGCGCGGGTGCGCGGTCCGCAGCGCGTAGGCCCCGATCGGGTCGGCACCCTCGTCCGGCGCGAGCTCGTCGAGCCACGCCGCTTCGTCCTTTTCGGACACCTTGCGCATGATCGCGTTGGCGAACCCCGTTGCCCACGAACCGGCTTCCGCCCGGACGAGGTCCACAGTGGACGTCACGGCGGCGTGCTCGGGGATACGCGTGCGCAGCAGCTGGTAGGCGCCGAGGCGCAGCGCGTCGAGCACCGCGGGGTCGGTCTGCGAGAGCGGGCGCTCGGCGCAGGCGTCGATCACGGCGTCGAGCAGGCCCTGGGCCCGCGAAGCGCCGTACGCGAGTTCGGTGGCCAGCGCGGCGTCGCGGCCGGTGATCCGCCGCTCGCGCAGCAGGTCCGGCAGGACGAGGTTGGCGTAGGCGTCCTTGGTCCGCACGGCGGCGAGGACGTCGAACGCGGCCTGCCGCGCCGGGTCCACCGACGGCGGGCGGCGCGGGCCTTCCTTGCGCGGTGCCGGACGGCCCCGTTGCGGCCGTGACGGACGTCGTTCCCTGTGGTCGTTCACCGGAGGCGCTCTCCCTGGTCGATCCTCGTACCGCGCGCCCAGTCGGTGGCCGCCATCCGTTTCTTGCCGGGTGCCTGGACTTCGCCGAGCCGCAGCGGCTTCGTCGCCGTCCCGACCAGCACCCGTTTGCGTTCGACCACGATCTCGCCCGGCGGCGGGCCGGGTTCGTCGAGCACCGTGACCGGGCCGAGCTTGAACCGCTCGCCGCGGAACTCCGCCCACGCACCCGGGTCCGGCGAGACCGACCGGATCTGCCGGTCGACCGCCGACGCCGGGTCCGCGAAGGACACCCGCGCGTCCTCGACGGTCACCTTCGGCGCGTAGCTGACGCCCTCGGCGGGCTGCTCGCGCGCGACCAGGCTGCCGTCGGCGAGACCGTCCATGGTGGACAGCAGCAGCTTCGCCCCGGACTCCGCGAGCCGCCCGAGCAGCCCGCCCGCCGTGTCGGTCGACCCGATGGCCTCGGTGACGACGCCGTAGACGGGGCCCGCGTCCAGCTCCTTGACGATCCGGAAGGTCGAGGCCCCGGTGATCTCGTCCCCGGCGCGGATCGCGGCCTGCACCGGCGCGGCGCCCCGCCACGCGGGCAGCAGCGAGAAGTGCAGGTTCACCCAGCCGAGCCGCGGGATGTCGAGCGCGGCCTGCGGCAGCAACGCTCCGTAAGCGACAACCGGGCAGGCATCCGGCGCGAGCTCGGTGAGCCGGGCGAGGAAGGCCGGATCGCTCGCGCGCGCCGGCGTGAGGACCTCGATGCCGTGCTCGTCGGCGAGCTCACCGACCGGCGAACGCACGACGCGGCGACCGCGCCCGGCCTGCGCATCGGGACGGGTGACGACCGCGACGACCTCGTGCCGCCCGGAGTCGAGCAGGGCGCGCAGCGCGGGAACCGCCGGTTCGGGCGTGCCGGCGAAGACGAGCTTCATCGGCCCACCCCCGGCGGGAGCGGGGATTCAGGTGGCTGGAACATCGGTGCCGAGTCTAGAAGGCCCGCTTCAGCAGGGCGCGCTCAGCTCGGGCCTGGTTGTCCACAGCGCGGCGGTGCTGTGGACAACCGGGCCCTGGGGGTGCGGTTTCCCGGCTTTTCGTCGGGGGGTGGCGATAGGCTGGACAAGGGCACGCCCCCCAGGGAGGGCGGGGGCTGCTGCCGGCGGGGGCTGCGCTACCAGCGCGTCGGCCACACCACCTGCGCCGCCCCGGTCCCGCGCCGCACCGGTTCCGCCGCCGCCAGCCAGCGGCCGTCGCGCA
>NZ_JAAGNB010001531.1:0-2239 GCF_010550475.1 Amycolatopsis sp. SID8362 | reverse complement strand
CAGCGGGGCCACCCCGCCCAGCACGCCGGCGTCGCGCAGGCCCGCGACCCGGTCGGGGCGCTGGACCGCGACGAGCTGGCCGTCGGCCGTGATCGCCAGGTTGTCCGGGGTGCCCGGCAGCTCCGTGTGCTGCGGGATCGACTGCAGGCTCGCCAGGAACCCCGCCGACATCGAGGGGGCACCGGCGTGCCGGATCGTGTCGACCGTCTGCCGCTGGGCGCGGACCTCGGCCGCGCACGCCTGGCAGCGCGTGATGTGCGACGCCGCGCGGTCGCGGGCGCCGTGCGAGAGCTCGCCGTCGACGAACGCCACGACGACGTCCGGCAGCAGGTGCGACTCGGGGAGTCCCCAGCCTCGCGGTGCGGTCATACCGACACCTTCGCAGACTGCGGTGCGTAAGCACGCCGTCGCTCGAGCGACGCGCGCAGCGCCTGGCGACCGCGGTGGATCCGGCTGCGGACGGTGCCCAGCTTGACACCCAGCGTCGCGCCGATCTCCTCGTACGACAGGCCTTCGACGTCGCACAGCACCACGGCGGCGCGGAACTCCGGAGGCAGCTCGTCGAGCGCCGCCTGCAGGTCAGGGTCCAGGTGGGTGTCCGAGTAGACCTGCTCCGGGCTCGGGTCGTCGCCCACGATGCGGTCGGTGTCCTCGGGCAGGCCTTCCATCCGCACGCGCGAGCGGCGGCGGGCCATGTCCAGGAAGAGGTTGGTGGTGATCCGGTGCAGCCAGCCTTCGAACGTGCCCGGCTTGTACGACGCCAGCGAGCGGAAGACCCGGATGAAGGTCTCCTGCGTCAGGTCCTCGGCGTCGTGGGTGTTGCCGGTCAGGCGGTAGGCGAGCCGGTAGACCCGGTCACCGTGTTCGCGCACGACCTCGTCCCAGGACGGTGGCGTCCACGCCGCCTCGTCCAGGGTCACCGGCTGAGCCCCGGCGTCGGCAACGGCGTTCTGCATAGCGGGAGCAGGCACCTCCATCTGCGTCTCTCCTGTCTGCTCCACCCAACGCGGGCTGTGGCCACGGTGTTCCCGTGCGTCTGGATTTCAGTCTGGCGGGGTTCCTTATGGTTCTAGTGAGACTGGACTGAGAGCAGGCTGAGAAGTTCTTCCCGGGTGCTTACCAGGGAGCCTGCGAGGATTTATCGACAACCAACGCTAACCTCCGTGCGTGAACACGCCCACCCCTGCGGCCGCACCGGCCGATTCCGGGTTCGTCGACGGGTACCTGCCCGACGACGAGGTGCTGTCTTCGGCGCGGGCACGGGCCGAAGACCTGGGCTGCGTCCCGCTCAGCGCGGGCGCGGGCGCGACGCTCCGCTTCCTGGCCGCGACACTGCGGGCGAAGGCGGTCGTCGAAGTCGGCACGGGCGCCGGCGTCAGCGGGCTGAGCCTGCTCCGCGGCATGGCTCCCGACGGCATCCTGACCTCGATCGACGTCGAGCCGGAGTACCAGCGGGCCGCGCGTGCGACGTTCCGCGAGGCCGGCTACGCGCCGGGCCGGACGCGGCTGATCATCGGCCGCGCCCTGGACGTGCTCCAGCGCCTCACGCCGGGCGGCTACGACCTGGTCTTCGTCGATTCCGCGCACATCGAGTACCCCGGCTGCTACGAGCTGGGCGTCTCGCTGCTGCGGCGGGGCGGGATCATCGCGTTCCACAACGTGCTGGCGGGCGGCCGGGTGATCGACCCGTCCCACCGGGACCCGGAGACGCTGGCGCTGCGCGAGGTGGCGCGGGCGTTCCGCGAGGACGACCGGCTGGTCCCGGCGCTGCTGCCGGTGGGCGGCGGGTTGCTGGTCGCGGCCGCGATCTGACTCAGCTGTCCACAACCTCGCGAGCCTGTGCACAACTCGCGTTCCGCGGCCGGTTCCGTCGGGGGCGCCGATAGACTGGAACAGGGCCGCCCCCCAGGGCTGGGCGGGGGCTTTCCGGGCGGGGTTCCGTGCATGACCTTGCAGGCGGGGCGCGCGCTTGCGGAGCGGGCAGGTCGGGTGTCGCGAATGAGTCATTCGTGAGCTCACGAGCATCGGCACGCTGGACGAACCGCGGGGCCCACCACTCCGACTCAACTCGCCACGAGCTCCCGCCGCACCGCGCGCACCCGGGTGCCCGCGCCGACCGCCGCCACCGCGAGCAGCAGCCAGGCCACGACCACCGCGATCAGCCACGGCCAGCCCTCGTGGCCGTAGACCCACGCGCCGGCCGCGCCGCCGACGCTGCTGCCCAGGTAGTACGTCGCCG
>NZ_JAAGNB010001483.1:0-6574 GCF_010550475.1 Amycolatopsis sp. SID8362 | reverse complement strand
CGTGGGCCTTGCCCTCGTCGAGCTTGCCCGCCAGCAGGACGCCGACCCCGTTGCGGGACAACGGGGCCAGCCGCAGCTGGCGGCAGTGCGGCCGCCGCATCAGGTCGACGTGGCGCACCGGGCGCCGTTCGCCGGGGTCCGCGCGTTCGGCGAGCAGCACGAGCACCCGGGCGGGCCGGATGCGCCGCGCCATGTGCTGCAGGAACTGCAGCGACGCGGGATCGGCGTAGTGGGCGTCGTCGACGCAGATCACCAGCGGGGTCTCGGCCGACCAGCCGATCACCGCGCTGGACAGGCGGTGCAGGAACCGGCTGTCGAGCAGCGTCGCGTCGGCTTCGGCGTCCTCCACGTACGCCGAAACCTGGTCGACGATGTCCGCGCGGACACCCGGGGTGTGCACCAGCTGGGAAACGACGCCGAGCCCGACGGCGGTTTCCGACCGGGCGCCGGAGGCGGACAGGACGACCGCGCCGGTACCGGCGGCCTGCCTGCCGAACTCTTCCAGCAGGGCCGTTTTCCCGCTGGCGACCGGACCGAGGACGAGGCCGACACCGCCGGCCCCGGAATGGCAGTCGGCGAGCATCTGACTCAGCGTCGCCGTTTCGAAGTCACGTTCGATGAGCATGACGGAACTTCCCCCAGAAATTCTCTGTGTGTGGGACTCCTTTGATCCACGGCCGGAACGACGGCCCCCAGGCCGCCGGCTCCCGTTGTTCCGTGAATCACCAGCACAGCGACGTGTGCGGGCGGGCAAAGGCCGCCGCACGCATTGCTTCACGGCAATCACACGGCACACCGCTCCCCAACGGCGCCTGCCGGCGATTACGAACCCGGCCGGCTCGCGCATGAGCCGGCTTCAACGTCTATTCGGCGTCCTCACGAAGGACAGCGGTAACCGTTCATCAGACGAACCTTTCCCCAGACCCCAGATCCCCGCAGTTTCCCGGTTGGGTGATTACTGCCCCGATCACCCGGTCTCCCGCGAGGAGATAACGAACCAGAAGCTACCACCTGCCCCTACGTGCCGCAACGAGCCACGAAGGGGGTTCACCCGGACCGCGATGTCCGTTTGGTCCCGTTCGGCGGGACATTCCGCAAACCCGTCCCGACCAGCGTTTACCCCAGGGAAACGCCAGTAGACGGGCAAGGATCGAAAGTAGGTGGGCGTTATGAGCCGCACCACTTGTTCCGCGCCGCGGCGCGCACTTATTTCCGGCGCAGTTGAAATCGCCCTAAGGAAACAGAATGTGAACAGTTTTTTGACGGGCGCCGCGTCCGCGGACCGGAACGCGGCGCCCGCAGGTCAGACCTTCGCGGGAACGCGGCCCTCCTTCGAGAAGTACCCGCGGACACCCTTGGAGCAGAGCAGCAGGAACAGCACGAGCAGCACCACGGCCTGGACGACCTGGCCGGCCCGCATCCAGTCCGGGAACTCGGCCGAAATGACGAGGTACACGAGCCCGGCGAGCCCGAGGACGGTCACCAGCATCACCCGCACCCACGTGCGCCGCCTGCCGAGCTTGAGCCGCGCGGCCAGCCGGACGTAGACGATGGCGATGACGAGGACCGACACCGGGCGGATCCACAGGACGCTTTCGAGCGACGCGCGCGTCCCCGCGTGGTCGGCCGGGTTCGCCTGACCGGTCGACTCCCAGTGCAGCACCTGGTAGTCGAGGATGGCCTCCTTGTTCAGGAACGTCAGCACCGCGAACGCGATGCTGATCAGCAGGTTCAGGTAGAGCAGGAAGATGACCGGCCGCAGCGCGCGGCCGGTCGAGGACGAGGTGGCCATGGTTTCCCCAGTTCAGTCGTGCGCGGTGGCACGTTCGACGATGCGGACGAGTTCGGCCGCGTAGGCGGCGACGTCGATCCCCGGACGGCGGATCGATTCGGTGTGGAAGCCGTCTATGGCCTGGCGGATGGTGATCGCCATGACGCGCGGGTCGAACCGGCCGAAGTCGCCGGTCCGCTGACCCTCGCGCAGGCAGGTCTCCAGGAC
Source organism: Amycolatopsis sp. SID8362 (assembly GCF_010550475.1). Taxonomy (NCBI): domain Bacteria; kingdom Bacillati; phylum Actinomycetota; class Actinomycetes; order Pseudonocardiales; family Pseudonocardiaceae; genus Amycolatopsis; species Amycolatopsis sp. SID8362. The sequence continues at coordinate 4,575 of NZ_JAAGNB010001483.1, read as the reverse complement.
GTCGATGGCGCCGTGGTACCACTCCCCGGTGCCCCCGTCGGCCTCGCCGCCGGGAGCACCGCCGTGGCGCAAGCTTTCGAGCAGCGCGGTGAGTTCGACCGGGTGCTCGGCGATGAACGCCAGGTTCGACTCGATGTAGACCCGCAGCTCCGCCGCCGGCCCGTCCACCGCGTCGATCCGCTCCCGCATGTACGCGAGGCTCGTGGTCAGCACGTCCCGCACGACTTCGGCGATCAGGTCCGCCTTGCCGTCGAAGTGGTAGGAGATCATGCCGGTGCTGCTCAGCCCGGCACGCTTCGCGATCTGCCCGAACGATGCCTTCGCGTACCCGAGTTCACCGATCGTCTCGATCGCCGCGCGGACGATCTGCGCCCGCCGGGCGTTCTCGGTGAACGTTTTTGCTTGCATGAGCAAAAGGTAGCACGGTCGAGCAAACAACCGCCAGAATGCCGCCTTTCCGCAATCGCGCGGTTGCGGTACGTGTCGATCTTTTCCCGCAAAATGAGAAGGCCGCCCCGGGGTCTCCACGGGGCGGCCTTCTCGGTGCTTCGTGCTACTCGGTCACCTGGCGCGCCGTCGCCATCGCGCGTTCGGTCTCCCAGAACGCCCGCATCGACCGGATCAGCCCGTCCTCGCCCACCCGGTACACGAACACCCCGTCGGTGTCGACGCGGTAGCCACCCGGCAGGTACGTCGTGATCGTGCCGACGTTGGCCACCTCGTCACCAGCCGCGTGCGAGTCGCGGATGACGAACTCGAAGCGCTCCACGTTCGCGATCGTCTTGTCCCAGAACGCGCTGATGCCGTCGCGGCCGTGGTGGCCCTTGCCCTCTTCGTCGAAGAACGACGGCCCGACCGGGTCTTCCACGACAGCGTCACCAGCGAACAACGCCAGCCACGCCTCCTTGTCCCCCGCCGTCACCGCGGTCATCGACGCGAACGCCGCGCGCCGCGCGGGCGGTTGCTCCGCCGACGTGTCCCAGCTGACCTGCACACCCACGGCCGTCACTCCTCGAACTTCGCGATGATTTCGGTCCCGAACTTGCGGATCGCTTCGAGCTTCGGCTCGACCGGCGCGTCGAACCCGACGCCGTCGAACACCCAGGGCATGGTGATGACGTCGGTGACGCCCACCTCGGCCTGCTCGCGGTAGCCGTCGAGGCCGAAGCGGTCGATGCAGACCGCCTGGTACTCGAACGGGTCGTCCGCGCGGCCGCGCTCGGCCAGCAGCTCCTTGATGCGCGCGATGGTGTCGCGCAGCTCCTCGAGCTTCATCATCGCCGACGACCAGCCGTCGGCGACCCGCGCGGCGCGCTTCAGCGCGACCTCGGTGTGGCCGCCGATGTAGAACGGCACCCGCGACGGCGGCGCCGGGCTCATCTGGATCTTGTCGAAGTCGTAGAACTCGCCGTGGTACTCGACCATGCCGCCGCCGAGGATCAGGCGCAGCACGTCGATGGCCTCGTCGACGCGCTTGCCGCGCCGCTCGAACGGCACGCCGCAGTACTCGAACTCCTGCGGCAGCCAGCCGACGCCCAGGCCGAGGCCGAACCGGCCGCCGGTCAGCACGCTCGCCGAGCCCACCTGGCGCGCCAGCAGCACCGGGTTGCGCGAGCCGAGCTTGAGCACCGACGTGTAGAAGTTGATCCGGCTGGTGACCGCCCCCATCGACGCGGTGGCGACGAGCGGGTCGACCCACGGGGTGTCGCCGGTCCAGAACCGGCTGCCGTCCGGGGTGTACGGGTAGTCCGTGTCCACCGTTTCGGCGTAGAAGAGCGAGTCCGGCAGGGCGATGGAGGCGAAGCCGGCCTCTTCGGCGGCCCGGGCGAGCTCGCCCAGCTGATCGAGGGGGGTCATCGCGATCGACAGGGTGAACTTCATGGTGTCGAACTATAACGTGTTCTAGTTTGCCGGGCCAGGTCCGACGGTGTGCCGGATCACTCGCCGGGAACCCTCCGCGTAACGTCCGCGTTGTCCGAATCAAAGGTGACTTCCGGTCACCGAGCCCCGAACTTCTGGGAGTGGTCCATGGGCACCGCGATCTTCCTGATCGTGCTCGTCGTCGTGATCGTCGGTGGCGGCCTCTATTTCTCGCGGCAGCGCGCCGCGGCCCGGCAGCGGGAACTCGACGACGCGAAGGCCGACGCGCGGCGCCTCGTCGAGCGGCTCGGCGGTCAGGTCCTCAACCTCAACGGCAACGACACGGCGTCGATGCAGGCGATGGCCGACGCGAGCGAGCGCTACAACGCCGCCGGCTCGCAGCTGGAGCAGGCCCGCACGATCGAACAGGCCCGGCTGGTGAAGGACACCGCCGTCGAAGGCCTCTACTACGTCCGCGCCGCGCGCGTCGCGATGGGCATGGACCCCGGCCCGCAGCTGCCGGAGGAAGCCGAGCGCGAGCGCGCCGGCAAGGTCACCGAGCGCCGCGACGTCGACGTCGAGGGCCAGCACTACGCGGCCTCGCCCGAGGCCGGGCAGGACACGCCGTACTACTACCCCGGCGGCCGCGTGGCCGGGCGGCCGGTGCCGCAGGGCTGGTACAGCGAGCCGTGGTGGAAGCCCGCGCTCGTCGCCGGTGCCTGGGGTCTCGGGTCGATGTTCCTGTTCAGCGCGATGTTCTCCGGCATGAGCGGCATCGCCAGCGCCTCGGCGTGGGAGTCGGGCTACGACGCGGGCCAGCAGGACGCGCTGGAGTCCGGCGACATGGGCGGCGACGGCGGCGGGGACATGGGCGACGGCGGCGGCGACTTCGGTGGCGACGGCGGCGACATGGGCGGCGGCGACTGGGGCGGCGGCGGTTTCGACGGCGGCGGGTTCGACGGTGGCGGGTTCGACGGTGGTGGCTTCGACGGCGGCGGCTTCGACTTCTGACCCGCCCGCAACGCAGTGAATGACTCATTCATGTCGTCCGGCGACATGAATGAGTCATTCACGTCAGTTCTGGCAGGTGGGGCACCAGTAGAGGTTGCGCCCCACCAGTTCCGAGTTCGCCACCGGCGTGCCGCACACCAGGCAGGGCTCGCCCGCCCGGCGGTAGACGTAGACCTCACCGCCGTGGCGGTCGACCCGCGCCGCGCGGCCCATCGCCTCCGGCAGGTGCTCCGGGCGGACCGTGTCGATCCGGCCGACGCGGACGCCGTCGCGCATCAGGGTCACCAGGTCGGCCCACATGTCGTCCCACAGCGCCCGGTCCAGCGCGCGGCCCGGCGTCAGCGGCGCGACGCCGTGACGGAAGAGCACTTCGGCGCGGTACACGTTCCCGACGCCCGCGAGCACAGCTTGATCCATCAGCAGGGCCGCGATCGACGTCTTCGAGCGCGAAACGCGCTCCCACGCCCGCTCGGGTTTCGCGTCGCGGCGCAGCGGGTCCGGGCCCAGCCGGGCTTTGATCGCGTCCGCTTGGTCCGGGGACAGCAGCTCGCAGCGGGTGGGCCCGCGCAGGTCCGTCCAATGTGTCCGGCCGGCCAGCCGCAGCCGGACCTGGCCGACCGGCTCCGGCGCGGGCAGCGGGGACTCGCCGAACGTGCCGTACAAACCCAGGTGGATGTGCACGATCCCGTGCGGGCCGTAGTCGTGGAACAGGTGCTTGCCGTACGCCTGCGCGCCGACGAACACCTGACCGTCCAAACGGGACGCTTCGGCGGCGAACCGGCCCTGTGGGCTGCTCACCCCGACCGGGGCGCCGGCGTACCGGCGCTTGTGCAGCCGCGCGAGCCGGTGGAGCGTGTGCCCCTCGGGCATCAGGCCTCCGGCAACGCCGGCGGGGTCCCGGTGCGCTCGTAGTCGAGCAGCTGCTGCACACGGCGGGCGTGCCGCTCCTCCGGCGAAACCTCGGTCGCCAGGAACGCCTCGACGATCTCGGTGGCTTCTTCGGCGGTGTGCATCCGGGCACCGACGCCGATCAGCTGGGCGTGGTTGTGCTCGCGGCACAGCTTCGCGGTCTCGACGCTCCACGCGAGGCCGGCCCGCGCGCCGGGCACCTTGTTCGCGGCGATCTGCTCGCCGTTGCCGGAGCCGCCGACGACGATGCCGCGGCTGCCCTCGTCGGCCACCACGCGCAACGCCGTCTCGACGCAGAACGCCGGGTAGTCGTCGGCCGCGTCGTAGACGTGCGGACCGATGTCGGTCACCTCGTGGCCCTGCTTCTCCAGGTGAGCCACCAGGTGGTTCTTCAGCTCGAAACCGGCATGGTCGGATCCCAAGTAGACACGCACGGCTGGGAGTCTGCCACCACGCCCGGTTTCGGGCATGCTCCGGGGGTGGGCATCTGGGAGCAATCGGGGCACGACGTGCGGCTCGACTGGGGCGGCGAAGGCGTCGCCGCGCTCGGCCGCGAATGCGCGGTGCTGGTGGTCGTCGACGTGCTTTCCTTCAGCACCACCACGGATCTCGTGGTCGGCCGCGGCGGCCGGGTGCTGCCGGTGCGGTGGCGCGACGAACGCGGCGTCGCGCGGGCGAAGGCGGCGGGCGCGGTCGTCGCGGGTGAGGCCGAATTCACGCTGCGGCCCTCGTCTGTGACGGAGATCCCGCCCGGGACGCTGCTCGCGCTCCCCTCGCCCAACGGCGCGACCCTGT
>NZ_JAAGNB010001437.1:0-1986 GCF_010550475.1 Amycolatopsis sp. SID8362 | reverse complement strand
GAGGACACCCACGGCGCCCGGCGGGATCCCGGCCACCCGCACGAAGAACAGGACGTTGATCGCCTGGTACCCGGTCAGCGCGATGTTGGCGACCGCGCCGAACACGGCCAGCGAACGCAGGTACCGATCCCGGGCCACCCACCGCACCCCCTCGGCCATCTCGCGGCGCAGGGTGGTCCGCGGCCGGGCCGCCGGCCGCGGTGGCTCCCGTACGGAGACCGCGGCCAGGCACGCCGCGGAGACCAGGAACGTCACGGCGTCGACGAGCAGGCCGGTCACCGCGCCCGCCCACTGGGCGAGCACCCCGGCCAGACCGCGCCCCGCGATCTGCGCGACGGACTCGCTGCCCTGCAGCTTCGCGTTCCCCTCCGGCAGGTCCGCCGGGGCGACGAGGACCGGGAGGTAGACCCGGTAGGCGGTGCCGAACAGGACGCTGCCGGTCCCGGTGAGCAGCGCGACGAGCACGAGCTGCGACACGGTCAGCACCCCGAGCCAGGCGGCGACCGGGACGCTCGCCAGCGCCAGTGCCGAAACGACGTCGCAGCACAGCATCACCGGCCGGCGCGGGAGCCGGTCGACCCACGCGCCGGCCGGCAGGCCGAGCACCAGCCACGGCACCCAGGCCGCGGCCGCGAGCAGACCCACCGTGAACGGGCCGGCGTGCAGCCCGAGCACGGCCACCAGCGGCAGGGCGACGGTCGTGACGTTGCTCCCCAGCTTGCTGGTCGTCTCGCCCGCCCACAGCAGGCGGAAGTCCCGGTGCCGCCACAACCCACCCCGCGTTCCGGCCACAGGCCCCCTCCCGGTCCTTCGGGAGGATGCCGGAGGCGGCTCGCCGCCGTCAGCGGGTTTCGCCGCGGGCGCAACGCCTCAGCCGCGGTAGTCGCGCTGCAGGGTGTCGGTCATCGCGGTGACCACGGCCTGGACGTTGTCGAGCGTCGCCGGTGGGATCAGCGCGGCCTCCGTGCCGCCGTCGGCGATGGCCAGGCCCAGGACGACGTTGCCGGAGCGGACGGCGGCCCACTGCTCGGAGAAGCCGGCCTCGTCGCCGACGCCGGTGGCGAGGCGGACGCCCGAGTGGTCGCCGAGCGCGTCGGTCATCAGCTGGGTGGCCTGGGACGCCGCGTTCTCGGTGTCGGAGTCGGTGAAGCGCACGACGGCGATCGTGACGACCCGGTAGTCCTGCGGGTTCGGCTTGCCGCCGCCGAGGTCGCGGGCGAACAGGCGCTTGCAGCCGGTGAGCTCGTTGCCCTCGGTCGAGCGGTCCTGCGGCACCACCTTCGCCTCGGCCGTCTTGATCGAGTCCGGCGGGACTTCGACGGTGCCCGGGGCCAGCCGGTCGCGGATGTCCGCGCCGGGCAGCTTGCACGCGTCGATCGGCTCGGGGTAGTGCGCCGTGCCGGACGCCGACTGGCACCCCGCGCACAGAACTGCGGAAACGAGCACCGGGAGGAGCCACCGTCCGCGGGCGGCGCTGATGCGCATAGGTTTCGGACTTTCCCTATTTCGTGAAATCGACTTTCCGGTTCGCCACCGATCCGGTGATCTTTTCCGGTCCGTCCCGCGGTGCTGCCGCCGACGGTCAACGCACCCTGCCTCACCAGGCAGGCAGCGTCAAGACCAGTCACCCGCGTGGTCCGCCGTGGTCCGGTCGGCGGAAAACATCATCGCGGTGCTTCGCGGAAAAACTTCGCGCGATTTCACGAAATCCCGTGCTGGGCGCGTCAATTCACGCAGACGACTCCGCTCGACGTGATCGGGTCGTCACCGGCGGCCGGGGCGCCCCCGCCGTCCGATGCGCCGGGGCCCGCGTACACCGAGCCGAGCACGACCTCGATGTGCCCGGCGGGCACCGACGCGGACTGCTGCGTGGTGAGCCCGCCGAGCAGCTTCGCCACCTCGGCGCCGCGGTCGGCGAGGTCGGGGCCGAACCGGACCAGCGACGTCCGCCGCGTCGCCGTGTTGCCGGTCGCGCCGGGGGTGAAC
>NZ_JAAGNB010001385.1:0-2188 GCF_010550475.1 Amycolatopsis sp. SID8362 | reverse complement strand
CCCGCCGCGAGCGCGGTCTGCGCCCGCCGCTCGGCGATGCCCTCCGCCGGGCGCCCGGCCGGGTCCGGCTCGAGCACGACCGACCGCGTCCCGCCGAGCAGCCGCTCACAGGCACGCTCCACATAGGACCCGAGCATCGACGGGACCCACGGGCCGGCGCCGTCGCGCTTGCGGACCGCGCGCAGCTTCAGCCCTTCCCAGCGCTCGACCAGGGTGCCGTCCGGGTTGCGGACGTCGAGGTCGTAGACGTAGCTGTCGCCGTCCTGGAAGCGTTCCTTCGCGTCCAGCAGGACGTACTCGTCGTGCTGGACACCCGGCTCGGCCAGGTACAGCTTCTCGATGCCCTGCGGCAGCAGCGTCGCGTCCGGGACGCAGCACTGGATCGCGTGCATCATCGCGTCCCGCGTGCCGGGGTCGGCCAGCAGCCGCTCCTGCGGGAGGAACGGGGCGAACCAGTAGTGGTCCGCGCTGGTCGCGATCTCGGCGACGGCGTGCCGCGCGCTCGCCCGCTGGTAGCCCAGCACCCGCTGGAACCGCTTGCCCTGGAACAGGACCGAGCCGTACAGCTCGCTGATCGGCTCCACCGGGACCGGCGGCAGCGCGACGTCGCGGGGTGCCCGCTCGCCGAGTTCCGCCGGCCGCGCGAAGCTCAGCCGCGCCCGGAAGTGGTCGGCGCTGAAGCCGGTCTCGTCACTGCGGATGACGACGTCGACGGTGTCCGCGTCGCGGGCCAGCGTGGCCAGCCGGACCGTGGTCGACCCGCCCGGCGAGACGATGATCGGCCGGAGGAACTCGACGTCGGAAAGCACCGGGGTGCCGGTGCGGTCGAGCGTCGCCGCCGCGGCCTGCGTCATGGCCTCCATGCCGAGCACCGCCGGGAACAGCAGCTGCCCGTCGAGCAGGTGGTCGGTCAGGTACGGGTCGGCCCCGTCGGACAGGTCCGCCTCGGTGATCAGCTCGACGCCCGGGTAGTGCACGATCGCGCGGTCGACGAACCGGGTCAGCGGCAGTTCCCGCTTCTGGATCGGCAGCGTGGCCAGCCCCGACGTGCGGCCGCAGACCACCAGCACCGGCGGCGCGGCCGGGTCGGCCAGCACCTGGCGGAGGATGGTGATGCCCTCCTCGGTCGGGATCGGCGTGATGCCGTCGCGCATCAGGGCGCTGACGACGCCGAGCTTCTCGCCCATGCCGGTGCCCGACCAGACCGACCACTCCAGCGCGATCGCCCGCGCCTTCGGGTGCTCCTGGCCGAAGCGCAGGGTCAGCTCGGTCATCCAGTCGTTCGCCGTGGCGTAGTGCGCTTCACCGCGCAGGCCCGCCCGGCCGATGATGCTGCCGAAGGTGACCAGCAGCTTGATCTTGTCCTGGTCGACCGCGTTCAGCACCGCGTTGAGCCCGCCGATCTTCGGCGCGAGCGTCTTGCGGAAGCTGTCTTCGGTGAGGGAGAACAGGGCGGCCGGCTCGTTGCGGCCGGCGCCGTGCAGGACCGCGGTGACCGGGCCGAGGTCGGCCTCGATCCGCGCGACCACCTCGGCCACCGCCGGGGCGCTGGTGACGTCGGCGCGCTCGTAGCGGTAGCGGATGCCCGCGGCTTCCATGCGGTCGAGGTTCTCCGCCAGCTCGCTGTCGGACTCGGGGTCGCTGCGCCCGAGCAGGGCCAGCCGCGCTCCGGAGTCCTTGGCCAGCGCCAACGCGCTCTCCGCCGTGATGCCCTTGCCGCCACCGGTGACGAGCAGGACGTCGGTGGCGTCCAGCGAGTCCTGGATCGGGCCGGGCTTCGGCGCGGCCAGCGCGGACAGCCGCGGCACGGTGCGCCCGCCGTCGGCGCCGTAGCGCGCTTCGGTGAAGTCCGTGGTCGCGGCGACCTCGGCCACCACGGTGGTCACGGCCGAGGCGACCGCGTCCTCGTCCGACGGCGCCGGGTCCGCGAAGTCGATGATCGTCGTCTTCGCCGAGGGGTCCTCGAGCCGCAGGGTGCGGGCCAGGCCGGCGGCGCCGTAGCCGTGGTGCACGACCACGAAGCGCGTGCCGTTGGGTGCGGCCATGACCGCGCGGCCGGCGTCGAGGAACAGCCCGACGTGGCTGGAATCGCAGTCCGCCGGCAGGACGAGCAGGACGCCGTCGCCGACGCCCGCCTTCGCCAGCGCGGCCTTCAGCGGCTCGGCCAGCGGGTGGCGCGGGGTCGCGA
>NZ_JAAGNB010001339.1:0-2230 GCF_010550475.1 Amycolatopsis sp. SID8362 | reverse complement strand
CACGGACGCGGCCGCGTCCAGGGTTTCCAGCACCGAGCTGGTGATCAGCACGGCCAGCCCGCACAGCGCGGCACCCAGCGCCGAGTCGCTCACCGTGGACAGGAACATCGTGATCGAGGCGAACCCGAGCATCGACACGACGATGTAGCTCACCGCGCCGAGCAGCCGCAGGCCGAGCGCGGACGAGCTGAGCGACTGCCCGGACAGCGACGTCACGCCGGTCGGCTGCCCGCCCGGCCCGGCGACGCCGGGGTTGCCGCCGGTGCCGAACAGGATCACCCCGAGCACCAGCGACGTCAGCACGACGATGACGATCGCCGCGGTCACGTACACCGCGATCGCGACCAGCTTCGCGCTCAGCAGCCGGGTCCGGCCGACCGGGCGCACCAGCAGGTACCGCAGCGTGCCGCCGGACGCCTCGCCCGCGATCGAGTCGCCCGCGACGACCGCGACGGCGATCGGCAGGAACAGCGGCAGCACCAGCGCGAGCGCCGCGGCCGGGTAGAGCGCGCCGTCGTGCACCACCGCCGACAGGAACGCCCCGCCCTGCCCGGGCGGCGGCGCGAAGTCGGCGGTGGCCAGGAAGACACCGACGACCGCGGGCAGCAGGCACAGCAGCAGCACGCTGACCCACACCCGGGGCCGCAGCGCGAGCTTCCGCAGTTCGACGGCGATCACCCGGCCGCCCCGAACCGGTCCGAGCCCGGACCCGTCAGGTCGAGGACCACTTGTTCCAGGGTCCGCTGTTCGGCGTGGATGGACGTCACGCGCACCCCCGCTTCGACGAGCAGCGCGTTCAGCGCGGCCGGATCGGCGTGCCGGATGACCAGCCGGTCGCCGTCGCGGGCTTCGAGCTGCCCGTCGAGGACGGCCGCCGCCGCGGCGGGGTCCGGCGTCCCGACGAGCACCCGGCCGGTCTCGGCCCGCAGCGCGGCCAGGTCCTCCTGGATCACCAGCCGGCCCCGGTCGACGACGCCGACGCGCGTGCACAGCTGCTCCACTTCGGCCAGCAGGTGGCTGGAGAGGAACACCGTGGTGCCGCCCGCGTTCAGCGCGGTCAGCAGCTCCCGGATCTCCTTGATGCCCTGCGGGTCGAGCCCGTTCGTCGGCTCGTCGAGGATCAGCAGCCGCGGCTTGCGCAGCAGCGCGCCGGCGAGGCCGAGCCGCTGCCGCATGCCGAGCGAGTACGCCTTGACCGGCCGCTGGTCGACCCCACCCAGCCCGACCTGTTCCAGCGCGTCGTCGATGCGACGCCGTCGCGTGCGCCGCCCGCCCCCGCGCCCGGCGGCGTCGAGCAGCGCGAGGTTCCGGCGCCCGGACAGGTGCGGGTACGCGGCCGGGCCTTCGACGAGCGCGCCGACGTCGGGCAGCACCTCGGCGACCCGCTTCGGGACCGGCTCGCCGAGCACCTCGATCTCGCCGCTGGTCGCGTAGACGAGGCCGAGCAGCATCCGGACCAGGGTCGTCTTGCCCGAGCCGTTCGGGCCGAGGAAGCCGTAGCGGTCGCCTTCGCGGACGTCGAGGTCGACCGCGTTCACGGCGACGGTGCGGCCGTAGGCCTTGGTGAGCGCGCGCGTGACGATCATCGGCTGCCCCGCCGCAGCCGGGACAGCTCGTCCGCGACGGACTTCAGCACGTCGGCCGTCACCGTGCCGGCCAGCAGGTAGGAGCGGCGGGAGACGGCCGAGCGGACGACCGCGAGCGACAACGGCGTGATCGACAGCTGCACCACGGTCCCGGCGGCCAGCTTGACCTGCACCGCGCCCGCCTTCCCGGCGGCGTCGCTCGCCGCGTTGGCCACCGCGCGCGGCACGGCGATCACCGCGAAGGACGCCAGCCCGCGCCCGTAGAGCGCGGCGCCCTGCACACCGCCGAAGTCCGACGACGTCACCGGCCGCCCGGCCAGCGCCGAGGGCAGCGGCACCTGGTTGAAGGAGCCGAGCGTGTCCGACACGTCCGGGGCGCTCGCCACGGTGAACCCGGACCCGAGCACCGGCCGCGGCGCCTCGACGACTGGCGTGGTCTGCGCCAGCTCCTGGAACTCGGTCACCAGGATCGGGGACCGCTGCCCGCGCGCGGTCACCTCGACCCGCACGGCCACCCCGGTCGCCGGGTCCGCCCACAGGTCCACCTGCCCGATGGTCGTGTCGGGGTCGGCGGGGACGAGCCGCAGCCCGGACGCGGCGACGCCGGCGACGTTGCGGCCCGGCAGCGCGGTCACCGGATCGCC
>NZ_JAAGNB010001286.1:0-3137 GCF_010550475.1 Amycolatopsis sp. SID8362 | reverse complement strand
ACCGCCGTGCTCCGGCCCGGCGTGGCCGAGCACTACGCCTACGACGTCCTCGGCCACCTCGTGTCCTCGTCCCCGGGGACCGGCCCCGAAGCCGGGCCGCGCCGCTACACCGGCGGCGTGCTGGAGGCGGCCGGCGCGGTGCGCTACGCCCACGACGCGCAGGGCCGGCTGGTGCGGCGGAGCATCGGCGACCTGACCTGGACGTTCGCCTGGGACGCGCAGGACCACCTGACGGCGGTCCGCACCCCCGACGGCGCCGAGTGGCGCTACCACTACGACGCGCTGGACCGCCGGATCGCGAAGCAGCGCCTCGACGCGGCGGGCGCGGTCGCCGAGCAGGTCGAATTCACCTGGGACGGCAACGCTTTGGTCGAAGCGCGGCACACACTGGGCGGCGCGCCGGTCGAGACGTGGACGTGGGTGCACCACCCGGACGACGGCCGTCCGGTGGCCCAGGCGGTCACCACCCCGGACGGCCGCACGCGGCTGGCCGCGCTGGTCACCGACGACATCGGCACGCCGGTGGAGCTGGTGGGAGTGGACGGCGTGGTCCGGGCCGTGCGCACGAGCCTGTGGGGCCTGTCCGGCGCGGGCGCGGCCGAGACGCCGCTGCGGTTCCCCGGGCAGTACCTCGACCGCGAAACCGGGCTGCACTACAACGTCTTCCGCTACTACGACCCGGCGAACGCCCGTTACATCTCGCCCGACCCGCTCGGCCTCGCGCCGGCGCCGAACCCGCTGACCTACGTCGGCGACCCGCTGATGGCGGCCGACCCGCTCGGCCTCACCTCCGGCGGCTTCGGCTCGGACCCGGCCGACCAGCGGCGCTTCTCCGGCCGCACGAACGCGGGCAAGTGCTCGAAGGCGGCCACGCAGGCGGCGGCGCCGTACCCGAAGACCAAGCCGAAGAAGGGCAGCGGCTCGGGCGGGACGTCGTCGAACCAGCCGAGCGGCCCCTCGAAGCCGTGGGGCAGCAAGAACCCGGTCAGTGGCCGCACCACCTCGCAGGGCGGCGGCACGACGTCCGGGAACCAGGTGCTCGACGGGTCGCCGCGCCCCGGCGGCTCGAAGCCGCAGCCGGGCGAGCTCACCGACGTCAAGGACCTGGAGAACACCAAGCACTCCAGCTACAGCCCGGAGCTGCAGAACGAGCTGAACAAGGTCAACGGCTACAACCCGGACGGCAAGAACCGCTGGATCCGCGGCCACCTGCAGAACGACAACCTCGGCGGGCCGGGCCTGTCGGACAACATGACGCCGTTGACGTCGACGGCGAACAAGAACATGTCCGGTTCGTTCGAGGGCCCGTTGAAGAACGCCAACGTGCGCCTCGACCAGCTGAAGTCCAAGCTCCCGTCGGACGCCGATCTCAACCGGGCCGGCTTCAGCCCCAGCGAGTACAACAAGGTCCGCGACGACATCAAGAACCTGCACGTGGAGTACTCGGTCAACGCGAGCCCGAACGTCAAGTTCCCGAACTCGCCCAACCCGTTCGAACGGTCCATCCGCGACCACCTGGAGCTGAACGCGGAGTACAAGGGCCTCACGCCGGAGGTGCAGAAGTACATCGCCTTCGCGAAGGAGAAGAACTTCCTGCCGCAGTTCCCGCCGAAGGGCACCAAGATGGACACCCTCACGGGGGCGTTCAGCTGACGGTCACCGCCGCGTCGTGAGGGTGAGGTCGAACTCCGGCGCGGCGTAACCGGCGTACCGGTCGGCAGGCCGTTGGGCGGCGGGCATCGCGCGCAGCTGCTCCTCGGTGTACCCGGTGAGATCGGCCTTTTCGACCTGCGCCTTGACGTAGAAGTACCGCAGCTCGCCGTTGTCCAGCTGGGCCAGCATCGCACGGGCGTGGCCGGCTTCGGGTTCGCCGCGTTCGATCATCTTGGCGAGGATGTTCCGGACGTACTCGGGGTGGCCCTGCTGGTAGCCGCCGTTGGCGTTGTAGCCGGCCGACGGGCCCTTCGCCTCGACGATCACGTACTTGCCGTCGGCGTCCTGGTAGACCCGGTCGAAGTGGTGGGCGCCCCGATCGGGCACGTCGACCGGCTGCAGCGGCCGGTTGACGTACTCGGGCCGCCCGAGCCCGTCGGCCACGGCGTGGTCGGCGGCCAGCTCGCCCAGCTTGTTGTTCCAGTGGTTGCTCTGCACGTCGTTGAACCCGGCCTGGTCGAACTCGTCGAGCGGAGGGTCGAAGCGGTTGTGCCCCAACGGGGTCCCGCGCAGCTCGTTGTTGGCTTCGTCCAAATAGGACCAGATGTGCGGCCGCCCGGCGGCGAGGATGTCCGCGTCCGTCCGGATGTGCTCCGGCGCGGTGTCGCGGCCCCCGGTCCGCCGGCTGTCGTTGATGAATTCGGAGCGCACGTTGGTGCTTTCGTTCGCCGGCTGGTGGATCTCGTAGTCGCCGTTTTTGTTCCGGCGCAGCACGGGGACCTCGACGCCTTCGTGCTTGGCGTCGGTCCGGTGGCGGCTGATGACCTGATCGTCGCCCTCGATCTGCCGCCAGTACTTGCGGAGCAGGTCTTTGGCTTCGTCGTCGTGCTTGTTGAGCTTGGCGAGGAGCTCTTCGTGGACCTTCTTCTTGTGCGCGTCGTCGTCACCACGGGCACGCGAGCCATCGGCGTCGACGTCCTTGTCGTGGCTCCCGGGCGGGAACCCGTCCTCGCCGGCCCGGTGGGTGGTGCCGTCGGGGTGGTGGGTGTTCCATTCGCCGTCGGGTGGGATGCGGGGGCGCATGCGGCCGTCGGGTCCGATTTCGTAGTCGGAGGAGAAGACGCGGCCGTGGGAGTCGGTCCAGGCGGGTCGGGTGGGGGCGAGGACTTCGGTGTCGAGTTCGCGGGAGAGGCGGTGGGCGAAGTCGTTGGAGGAGGCGTCGCAGCCGATGAGGCGGATGGGTCGTCCGTCGTAGTCGGCGTTGCGGCGGAGGACGTCGGCGAATTGTTCGGGGGTGTAGAGGCGGTCGCCGATGCGTGCGTGTCCGTCGGGGGTGACGTGGACGTCGACGGTGTAGCGGCCGTGGGGGTCGGGTTGGACGCGGTGGGGGAGGTCGCCCATGTGGGGGTCGCCGGCGTGGTAGGAGGTGCCGGCGGGGGTGTTTTCGGCGTGTCGGGTGTTGATTTCGTCGGGGGTGAGGGGGT
>NZ_JAAGNB010001233.1:0-2434 GCF_010550475.1 Amycolatopsis sp. SID8362 | reverse complement strand
CGGCGGGCGCACCGGGCTTGGCGGCCGGCGGGCCGGGGCGCGCCGACGGACCGGGGGTGGGCTTCTTGGCGCCCTTGGGGGCGTACGCGTCGCGGAGACGGCGGGCGACGGGCGCCTCGACCGTGGACGACGCGGACTTGACGAACTCGCCCTGTTCCTTCAACTTCGCGAGAACGTCCTTGCTGGTGATGCCGAGCTCCTTCGCGAGCTCGTGTACGCGGGCCTTGCCTGGCACAACTCTCCTCATCTAGGGGAGGCCAGGCGGCTGACCCGCTGACCTCGTCCTTATTGTCTGACGCTCATGGCTTCAGCTTCACGGCTGACTCATGACGGGTCGACCTGCTTCCTTGGTTCCTCGCGACCCCGGGGACGTCCCGGGTTCGTGGTGCGTCGTGGTGAGCCCGACGTGCTCGCGGACCTCGCGGGCGTCGAGCGCCCCCGTCGCCCGCAGGGCTCTGGGGAAGGCCCGCCGCCGTTCGGCCTTGGCCAGGCAGTCCGGGTCGGGGTGCAGCCAAGCCCCCCGGCCCGGCAGCCGCCGACGTCCGTCGACGACCACCCGCCCGGCCACCGCGACCACGCGCAGCAGCTCACCGATCAATGCCCGCCGCTTGCAGCCGACACAAGTCCGCACCGGGAGATTCCGGTGGGGCTGGTGCTCGGCTACCCGCCGCGGGCTTTGAACCACTCCTGAGTCTAGCGCTTCGACCTTCACTCAGCCGAACCGGTTGTCGCGGCGGGCCGCGTCGGACCGGCGTGGTCTTGATCACCCTCGTCGTCGGCCGGTGCGGCGTCGCTGCGGATGTCGATCCGCCAGCCGGTCAGGCGAGCGGCCAGGCGGGCGTTCTGCCCCTCCTTGCCGATCGCCAGCGACAGCTGGAAGTCCGGCACCACGACGCGGGCGGTCTTCGCCCGCTCGTCCACGACTCGTACCGAAACAACCTTGGCGGGCGACAGCGCATTCCCGACGAAGCGGGCCGGGTCGTCGGAGAAGTCGATGATGTCGATCTTCTCGCCGGCCAGCTCGCTCATCACGTTGCGCACGCGCGCGCCGACCGGGCCGATGCAGGCGCCCTTGGCGTTGACGCCCGGCACGGTGGACTTGACCGCGATCTTGGTGCGGTGTCCCGGTTCGCGCGCGACGGCGGCGATCTCGACCGTCCCGTCGGCGATCTCCGGCACCTCGAGCGCGAACAGCTTGCGCACCAGGTTGGGGTGCGAGCGCGAGAGCGTGATCTGCGGGCCGCGGTTGCCGCGCGAGACGGTGACCACGTACGCCTTGATCCGGCTGCCGTGCTCGTAGGACTCCCCCGCCACCTGCTCGGCGGAGGGCAGCACGCCCTCGGTGTCCCCCACCTGGACCACGACCATGCCGCGGGCGTTGGCGCGGGCGTCGCGCTGGATCACCCCGGCGATGATCTCGCCCTCCTTGGTGGAGAACTCGCCGAAGGTCTTCTCGTGCTCGGCGTCGCGCAGCCGCTGCAGGATGACCTGGCGCGCGGTGGTGGCGGCGATCCGGCCGAAGCCCTCGGGGGTGTCGTCCCACTCCTCGTCGACCTGGCCGTCGTGGGTCAGCGTGTGCGCGAGCACGCGCACCAGGCCCGTCTTGCGGTCGATGTCGATGCGGGCGTGCGGCTGGTGGCCCTCGGTGTGCTTGTACGCGGTGAGCAAAGCCGTCTCGATGGCCTCGATCACCGTTTCGAAGGGGATGTCCTTGTCCCGTTCGATCGCCCGCAGCGCGGCGATGTCGACGTTCACTTCGACCCCTTCTCCGTCTCGGCCGCGATGATGCCGGACGCGTCGTCTTCGAGCAGTTTCAGGTCCTCGGCGGGCGGCTGCTTGAACTCGATCTCCACGACCGCCTTCGCCACGTCGGCGTAGCGGACGTCGCGGAGCTTGCCGCCTTCGAGGACGCGGGCGGCGTCCGCGCCCGCGTGGCCGACCCGGCCGATGAAGGCCGTGCCGTCGGCCGGGGTGATCTTCACGAGCCGGTACCGCGCGCGCCGCCAGTGCCGGGCCTGGGTGAGCGGGCGGTCGAGACCCGGTGAGGTGACCTCCAGCGTGTAGGCGCTCGCCAGCACGTGGTCGTTCTCGTCGAGCGCCGCCGAGACCTTGCGGCTGACCTCGGCGACCTCGTCCAGCCCGACCCCGTCGTCGGCGTCGACGACGACCTTGACCAGCTGCCGCCGGCCGGCCTGCTGCACCTCGAACGAGTCGAGGTCGAAACCCGCGGCGGTGACGGCTTCGGCCACTATCGGCTGGAGCCGGCTGGCGAGTTCTCCTGGCACGTGGGGCTCTCCTTGGTTACGGCGGGTCGGTGGTGGACCAGCTTATCCGGTCGCCCGCTCGGGCCGCGCGAGCGGCGGGGGCGGCCGGGGGCCTGGCAGGATGGGCCGACGTGACCGGAAGACCGACCGACCTGACCCGTCGTGCCGCC
>NZ_JAAGNB010001178.1:0-2342 GCF_010550475.1 Amycolatopsis sp. SID8362 | reverse complement strand
GTGTACGACGCCGGCAGGCCCGCCGCGGCGGCCGCGCCGGCCTCCCGCTTCAACGACTCCACGGTCTTCTCGCGCGTGGTGTAGACGTAGCTGTCGGCGCGGGTGAACCCGCACTCGATCCCCAGTTCGGCCGCCGTGGCGGCGATCCACTCGGTGGCCGCCGCCTGGGTCGCGGCGTAGGCCTTCGCGGCTCCCGCGCCGTGCCGGGACGTCAGGTCCGCGTACTTCGCGCCGTGCTGCGCGCTGACCTTCGCCGTGGTGTGCCCGGAGACCCCGGCGGCGACCCGGGCGGCTTCCAGCACGACGACCGACCGGCCGCCCCTGGCGAGCAGCAGCGCCGTCGTGAGCCCGGCGATGCCCGCGCCGAGCACCGCCACGTCGGCGGACTCCGGCACCGGGACGCCGGTGCGGTCGGGCGCGGGCGCGGTTTCCACCCACAGGGAAAGCGGTTCGGGCAGCACGGTCATGCGAACGGGTGCCCGTTCCCGCGACCGCCAAACCGGCCATCCGGCCCCGTTTCGGCGAATCCGCTGGGGGTAGCTCTTCGGCATGGGTATCAACATCTTCGTGATCGGCCTGGACGAGGAGAACCAGCGGGTGCTGGAGCGCCTGCCGTGGGCCGGGAACTACGACTTCCACGGCCTGCTGACCCCCGAAGACCTGCAGCACGGGGACATCGACTTCGAAGCGCTGCTGAAGTCGGCGCAGCACGAGCTGGACGCCTTCGACGGCGACGTCGGCGCCATCGTCAGCTACTGGGACTTCCCGGCCGCGTCGCTCGTGCCGATGCTGTGCGCCCGGTACGGTCTGCCCAGCGTGTCGCTGGAGGCGGTGCTCAAGTGCGAGCACAAGTACTGGAGCCGCCTGGAGCAGCGGGAGGTGATCGACGAGCTGCCGCACTTCGGCATCGTCGACCTCGACGACGAGCGGCCGTCGCCGCCGGACGGCGTCGGCTTCCCGATGTGGCTCAAGCCGGTCAAGTCGTTCTCTTCGGAACTCGCCTTCAAGGCCGGGAACGAAGCCGAATTCGCCGACGCGGTCGCCGAGATCCGGGACGGCGTCGGCCGGGTGGGTGAGCCGTTCGGCTACGTGCTGGACCAGGTTCAGCTGCCCCCGGAGATCGCCGAGGTGGGTGGGGCGGCGTGCCTGGCGGAGGAGGCGCTGCACGGCGTCCAAGCGGCCGTCGAGGGGTACGTGTACCGCGGCGAGGTCACCGTCTACGGGGCGCTCGACTCGATCAACTACCCGGACAGCTCCTCGTTCCTGCGCCACCAGTACCCGTCGCAGCTGGGCGAGGAGCCGGTGCAGCGGATGCGGGACGTCGCCGAGCGCGTGATGAGACGGATCGGCTTCGACAACGGCACCTTCAGCATCGAGTTCTTCTGCGACCCGGAGTCGGGGCAGGTGTGCCTGCTGGAGATCAACCCGCGGCACTCCCAGTCGCACGCCGAGCTGTTCGAGTTCGTCGACGGGGTCGCCAACCACGAGATCATGGTGCGCCTCGGCCTCGGCCAGGACCCCGCGCGCCGGCCCAGCAAGGGCAAGTACCAGATCGCCGGGAAGTGGTACCTGCGCCGGTTTTCCGACGGCGTCGTGACGCGCGTGCCGACCCCCGAGGAGATCGCGGCGGTGCAGGAGCGCGTCGACGGCACGCAGATCGAGGTCGTGCCCGAGGTGGGGCAACGGCTTTCGGACCTGCCGGAGCAGGACAGCTACAGCTTCGAGCTGGCGCAGCTGTTCGTCGCGGCGCACACCGAGCACGAGATGGTGGAGAAGTACGAGGCTTGCGTGGCCGCGTTGCCGTTCGAGTTCGAGTGAGCTGAAGGGGACTTTCCTGGCATGTGCTGCGAGGAAAGTCCCCTTCAGTGCACCGGGGTCAGCCCGACTGGGGGTCGGTGTCGTCGTGCTGGTCGCCGCCGGACGTGCCCTGCTCGCCGCGCAGCGTCTCGCGCTGGGCTTCGGGGGTGTCGCCGTGCGGGTCGTCGTTTTCGGCGGGCTCGACGGGGTGCTGAGTGCGGTCCTGGGACGTCATCGTGGGCCTCCTCCTTCACGATCCTTTCCGGACCGGATACCCCCGCGTGTCCGCCCCAACCGCCTGCGGGGGATCGGTTTGCGGCGATCTTCGCCGGGTAGCCGGAGGCGACGCGGTTGTCCGCCGGCGATCGCGCCGGGCCCGCGGCGAGCTGAAGGAGACCGCGATGACCACGTCGGCGGAACCCGTCCGCCCGGGCCCCTTGGCCGCCCGGTCCGTCCTCCCCGCGCCGCGGCTGCTGCGCCTGCCCGGGGTCTACCGCCCGCAGGAGGACACCGCCCTGCTCGCCGCCGCGATCGCCGACCTGGCC
>NZ_JAAGNB010001129.1:0-1408 GCF_010550475.1 Amycolatopsis sp. SID8362 | reverse complement strand
GACGCCGTGCGGGCCCATCGCCTCCGGCAGCCCGCCGCCCAGCCGGACGCCGTAGTGCCCGGCCAGCTCACCCAGCTGCGCCGGCGAGAGCCGCCGCGGCGCGAACCGGGCCGTCTGCGCCGCACCGGGCAGCTCCAGGCGTGCCTCGCGGATGCTGCGGGCGGCGTCGTACCACGTCCACCACCACCAGTTCTTCGACGCGGCGGCGGTCGAGAAGGTCCCTTCGTTCCACAGCCGGTCCTGCGCTTCGGCCTGCGTCGCCCCGCACGCGACGGCCGAGGGCGCCTGGTGGTGGTCGATGTCCCAGGACGCGTCCAGCCACGCCTTGCTGAACTTGTGGCCGTTGCCGTTCCACTTGTTGAAGAAGTACGCGCCGTAGTTCGGGCTGTCCACGCTGGTGGACTCGAACCCGAAGATCATCCGCAGGCCGAGGTTCGCCGCGTCCCACGTGCGGATCGGGCTGTTGCCGTCGCCGATGCGCAGCGAGAGGCACGTCGAGAAGAACAGGTAGCGGGCGACCTCGTTGCCCAGCCGCATGTCGGCCGAGCTCGCCCAGGCCGAGCCGCCCCAGGTGCCGCCCATCGGCATCCAGAACACGCCGTTGCCGTCCATGGTCCCGTGCCCGGAGTGGTACTCGGCGACGCAGGCGTCGAAGCCGTACGTGCCCTGCCAGTCGTCGTACTGCTCGCCGTAGAGCCAGGACAGCACGCCGCCGTCGGTGTACCAGAAGTTCGGCGGCGTGAACTGCTTGACGTAATTGTAGAAACCGCCGGCGTCCTCGTGGGTGTAGGACAGGTCGGTGATTCCCGGCGGGAAGTCTTCGATCGAGCAGACGCCGTACCGGTTCGCGCCGCGGTCGGCCGCGATCCCGGTCGTGGCGAACGGATCGGCCGAGGTCAGCGCCCGCGCCGCGGCGGACACCCCCGGTGGTGCCGTGCCGGCGCCGTCCTTCAGCAAAGCCATGGTTCCTCCCCGTGGACCGAACGGATTCGTTCGGTGCGAAGCTACCGCCGAATCCGGTCAAAGCTTTCGGATACATCTTTTTGCCACACCTTCAGCGCAATTTTTTCAGCGCTGCACCGATTCCGTGGACGATTTCCGGGCGCCGCCGCGACCCGGTCAACCGGAACCGGCCACAGTGGACAGCCCGCCGGGAGGTGCGCGTAGCGGCCCGGTGCGGCCAGGATGGCGGGATGAAACTGGGGCAGCTGGCCGCGTCGGCACGGGACCTGTTCTCCGCGAAGCTCGTCTACGGCGAGCCCGTCGAGCGGGACGGCGTCGTCGTCATCCCGGCCGCGGCGGTGTTCGGCGGCGGGGGCGGTGGCGGTGGTGACACCGGCGCGCGGCCGGTGCGGGAAGGCGCCGGGTTCGGGGTGTTCGCCCGGCCCGCGGGCGCGTTCGTCGTCCG
>NZ_JAAGNB010001077.1:0-2050 GCF_010550475.1 Amycolatopsis sp. SID8362 | reverse complement strand
CGACCACGAGGACCGCGGCCGCCGCGACCAGGTACCGGGGCAGGGACGGGCTGACCGTGCGGCCGCCGTCCGGGATCGCGCCGGACCGCACCAGCAGGTCGTAGTTGACGACCGCGACCTTCATGGCGTCGGCCGGGCGGTCGACGAACCCGTCGATGCCGTTGCCGATCATCGACTCCGCGACGTAGGCCTTGCCGAAGTTCTCGTCGTCGTAGCCGGGCAGCCGGGAGCAGCCGTACTTGTGGTATTCGTCGCCGTCCCGGCTGAGCAGGAGACCCAGCGTGCCGTCGATCGCGCCGGACAAGCTGTCGCACTCGTCGCTGAGGTCCGCGCCCGGTTCGAGGAAGGCGACGACGAGCCGCCGGTTGCCGATCACGCGCTCCGCGGCCGCCTGGTCGATCGTGACGCCGGGTGCGGCGTACACCGACGACGTCCGCAGCTGGCGGGCCATCGGGCCGTCGAACACCCCGGCCGACCACAACGCCCAGCCTGCCAGCACAAGACAGCCGAGTACCGCGACGCCGAACGCGCTGCCGAAGAACCGTTTCACGCGAGCCTCCCCCGCAGGAACGTGGCCGGCCGGTAGTCGGCCCGGCCGAGCAGCTCCGCCGTGGTGTCCAATTCGGACTCCGCCTGGTCGAGCAGACGCTGGACGTGCTTGTCCGGCAACTGCTCGTCGAACGCTTCCCGCGCGGCCGTCAGCCGGGTGATCCCGCGGGTGAGCGACGCGGCCGACTCGCCGTCCGTGAGCCCGGAGACCTCCACGGCGAGCGCGGTGAGACCCGCCAGCCGCGCGGGCGTCCGGACGGCCCGCGCGGGCTGCCGCACCTGGCGCACGGACAGGATCAGGAACCCGGCGGCGCAGGCGGCGAACAGCCACGGCAGCGCGGGCAGCGCGACGCGCAGCGGGTCGAACGGGGTGTAGGGCAGCGGGCGGTCGAACAACCCGGCGTACCGGATGGCCGTGACCCGGTCGAGCCAGGCGTTCAGGACCGTGCTCTGCGGGTAGGCGTACTTGCTGAGCCGATCGCCGAACTGGCCGTAGAAGCTGGCCGAGGCGACTTCGGCGAACTCCGCGGCCGACGGTCCGTCGTACTCGACCCACGAGCCGTAGACGACGACCACCGGCCGGCCGGGGAACTCGCGGGCCAGCGCCGGTCCGAAGTGGACCATCGGCCCGCCCGGCGGCTGCTGCGGCAGCACGACGTACAGCGGCTGGGCACCGGGGAACGCCGGTGTCGTCGCGGGCGGGGTCTTCGCCGTCGTCCCGGGTGCGAGGTAGTGCCCGGTGCCGCGGAGTCCGGCGGTGACGGGGGCCAGTTCGGCCGGCGTCGGGTCGCGGCGCGCGAGCGGCGGCCGGTCCGGCGGATCCGGCTGGTGATTCAGCTTCGCGACCAGCGTGGCCAGCGGCGAAGTGACGTCGCCGGTGCCGAACTGGCGGATCCACTCGGCCGCGCGGTCGGACGAAACCCCGTAGATCCCGCCGCTGATCTCGGTGCCGATGATGCGGACCGCGTCGTCGTCGGCGTTGCGCACCCGGTCGCGGAGGTCCTTCGGCAGCCCGGGTGGCGCCGCGATGATCCGGACGCCCGCGGTCCCGGCCGCCGCTCGGACGGCGTTGTCGTCCCAGGTCGCGATCGCGCCCGGCAGCCGGACCACGGGGGAGCTCTTCACCATCGCCGACAGCTGTTCGGCCGAGGGGATGGTCGCGCCGCTGAGCTCGCCCGCCGAGCCCTCCGGGATCGGGTTGGCCGGCGCGGGTGCCTGGCCGTAACTGACGTAGGTGCTCTGCCGCTGCACGAGCAGGAACGTCACCAGCACCCCGACGGCCACCGCGAGCAGGGTCCACCGGAGAACCTCCGGCCAGCGCCTAAGCACGGGCGGCCTGCCAGAGCTCGTCGGCGCGGCGCGCGTGTTCCTCGGCCGACCTGGCCGCTCGCACCCCGCCGTGCGCGGCCGCGATGGTCTCCGCCTGGGTCAGCAGCTGCTCGGCTTCGGGCAGGGAAGCGGCCGCCGCGTCGCGGCTGACCGCGGCGCTGTCGATCGCCGC
>NZ_JAAGNB010001029.1:0-1757 GCF_010550475.1 Amycolatopsis sp. SID8362 | reverse complement strand
CACGGCACCACCAGCGGCGCCGCCGCCGGGCGCCACCAGTGCCAGCCGACCTCGAGCGCGAGCAGCGCCCCGGCGGCCGCGAAGGCGAGGCCGAGCAGCGTGGCCAGGATGCGGACGAACGGGCGCACGGCTACCGCACCCTCGGCGCGGCTTCGGGCAGCAGCGCGGACACGGTCACGGCGAGCGTCCGCACGTGGTAGCCGGTGATCAGCTCGACCTCTTCGGTGACCTTCCGCCGCACGTCGCCGACGACCGCCCGGACCGCGCCCGGGTAGCGCAGGGCGAGGTCCAAGGCGAGGTCGACGTCGTTGTCGAGGCCGCCGACCTTGGCCTTCGCGCCCTTCTTGCCGTCGTGCGCGGTACCCGGCACCTGGTCGGCCGCGTGCTGCGCGACCTTGCGCACCACGGCGTGGCCGATGGTGAGGGTGCCGCGCTCGTCCGGTTCGGCGAGCTCGCGCGGCACGTCGAGGGCGCGGTTCACTTGTCGCGGCCCTTGCCGAACAGCTCGCCGAGGTCGAGTTCGCCGTCGAGGACCCGGCCGGCGACCAGGCCGATGATCCCGACGGCCAGTGTCACCAGGAACGCGGTGAACCCCTGGGTCGCGGCGAGGCCGAGGACCAGCCCGGCCAGGAGCCCGGTCTGCGTTGCGTTCACATGTCCTCCTTGGACGGATCGAACGAAAAGCTTGCCCCGGCGGGGCGGTCACCGCACGCGGGGCGGGCGGCGGCGGAAGCGGGACACCAGCGCGGCCAGCCCCCGGCGGCGGCGCGCGAAGGTGACCGGGGCGTCGAAGCGGTCGTCCGCGGTGGACTCCCGGAAGCGGGCCAGCCCGGCCGCGAACTCGGCCGGGTCCCCGCCCACGTCGGGGTGGTGCGCGCGCACGAACGCCCGGAAGGCCGCGCGGCCTTCCGGGTCCTCCCGCGCGGGCCCGGTCACTCCACCCGCGTGGATTCGGGCTCTTCGTCGCCCGGCAGGTGGATGTCGTTGACCGCGATGTTCACCTCGATCACCTCGAGCCCGGTGATCTGCTCGACCGCGGTGATCACGTTGCGCCGCACCGCGCGGGCGACGTCGGTGATCCGGGCGCCGTACTCGACGACGACGTCGAGGTCGATCGCGGTCTGCTTCTCGCCGACTTCGACCGACACGCCGGTCGTGGTCACCGTGCCGGAGCCGGGGATCCGCTCGCGCAGCGCGCCGATCGCGCGGGACACCCCGCCGCCGCCCAGTGCGTGCACGCCGGCGACCTCGCGGGCGGCCAGCCCGGCCACCTTCTGCACGACCAGTGACGAGATCGTGGTGCGGCCGGCGGCGCCCTCCTCGTTGAGCGGTGTCACCGTGCCGGGGCTCTCGGTCCGTTCCGGGTGCATGCGTGCTGGCTCCTCTCGCGGCGGTCTCTCGCCCTTACGATGCCCGGGAGCGCGAATCCCTCACGCAAGCTCACCCGATCGGGGGACCGCTCAGTCCGGGTGGACGTCCACGACGTGCACGTTCACCGCGGTCTCGACGCCCAGCTGCCTGGACAGCTCGGCGGTGACCTCCCGCCGCAGCGCTTCGGCGGCTTCGTCGGCGACGACGCCGAAGCGGACCGACACCAGCACCTGCACGACGCCGTCCTCGACGGCGACGGCCGAGACGCGCACGCCCGCGGGCGCCCGGTCGGCCGCGATGGTCCCGGCCAGGCGGACGACCGTCTGCTCGGTGATCCGCAGCCCGCCGTCTTCCTGGGGCACTTCGACGGCCGCCCGGCCGCCGCG
>NZ_JAAGNB010000988.1:0-1376 GCF_010550475.1 Amycolatopsis sp. SID8362 | reverse complement strand
TCCCGCCCGGGCTGGCCGCGACCCGCGCGGTGCCGGTGCCGCCGCACGGCCAGGACCCGTACGCGGACGACCCGTACGACGACTACGACGACGAGCCGGCCCCGCCGCCCCCGCCGCGGCCCCGCCCGCAGCAGCGGCCCGAAGACGACGACGAGAAGCCCGGCGCGTGGAAGCGCCCGGCGATCATCGGCGGCGTCGTGGTCGTGGGCCTGGTCGCCCTCGTCGTCTGGCTGCTGAGCCCGAACAACCCGGAGGCGCCGGCCGCGCCGGTGTCGAGCAGCAAGCCGACGCCCGCCGCGACGTCGGAGTCGCTGCCGTCGACGACGGAGGTGCCGACCAGCACGGTCGACCTGACGTCGAGCACGGAGGAACCGACGACGTCGTCGAAGCGGACGACCTCGCGGTCCACCGAGCCGAAGACGACTCCGAAGACGACGGCTTCCGAGACGCCGCCGGACACGACGACACCGACGACTCCTCCGACGACCACGACGCCTCCGACCACCACCACCCCAGCCGGCGGATGACCGAGGATCCGACTTGAGTTCTGAAGGCACCATCGTCGGCGGCCGGTTCCGGCTGGACCAGCCGATCGGCCGTGGCCGCGCGGGCATCGTGTGGCTGGCGTTCGACACGCGGCTGTTCCGCACCGTCGCGATGAAGCGGATGTACCTGCCGGTCGGCGGCGGTGACCGCGCCGAGCAGGCGCGCGCGGCCGCAATGCAGGAGGGCAAGGACGCGGCCCGGATCGAGCACCCGTGCGCGATCAAGGTGTTCGACGTGCTGCCGGAGGGCCAGGACGTCTGGCTCGTGATGGAGTACATCCCCTCGCGCAGCATGGCGACGTTCCTCGCCGAGCACGGCAGGCTCACCGCGGACCAGGCGGCGGCGCTGGGCATCCAGCTCGGGAACGCGCTGGCCGCGATCCACGCGGCCGGGTTCGTCCACCGCACGCTCGAGCCGGGCACGGTGCTGCTGGCCGACGACGGCGGCGTGAAGCTCACCGACATCGGCATCAGCGGCGGCGGGCCGCACGCGGCGTACGTGGCGCCGGAGGTCGCGCGGGGACTGCCGCCGACGCCGGCCGCGGACGTCTTCTCCCTCGGCGCGACGCTGTACACCGCGGTCGAGGGCGTGCCGCCGTTCGGCGACGACGGCCAGTCGTCCGAGCGCCCGCCGCAGAACGCGGGCGTGCTCACCGAGGCGCTGCGCAAGATGCTGCGCTCGGACCCGACCACGCGCCCGACGATGGCGGACACCGTCCGCTCGCTGAAGGCGATCACCGAGGGCCGCGAGACGGCGTTCATCCCGCCGACCGCGCCCGGGCTGCCGCCGCCCCCGCAGCCGCCGGCACCGCCGTTCAACCCCGGGCTGGC
>NZ_JAAGNB010000928.1:0-11954 GCF_010550475.1 Amycolatopsis sp. SID8362 | reverse complement strand
AGCCACCGCGTCCAGGCCTCGTGCAGGCTGACCGCGCCGGGCGCGGCCACCAGGCCCAGCACCAGCAGCGCCAGCCCGGCGACGGCGGTCCCGGCGACCCCGGCCGGGGTGTCCACCGGCAGCGGGAAGTACCACTCGTCGGTCGCCAGGTGGGGCGCGGTCAGCGGCGAGACCAGCAGGAACGCCCCGAACGCGGCGAGCGCGACCGGGACGGCCGCCAGCAGGCCGCCGGTCAGCGGGTTGACCACCAGCCAGCACAGGTCGCGCCAGGTGGCCGGGTCGGTGAAGAACCAGCGGCCGCGGCGCTGGGCAAGGGAGATCCAGCGGGACTTGTGGAAGTCGTAGCCGTTCCAGTACCAGCCGTTTTCGGTGCGTTCCAGCGCCGGCAACGGGAGGTACGGCGATTCGATCGCGCGGCCGTAGAGCGACGGCGCGCTTTTCCGGGAAAGGGCCGGCAGCACCCGGCACGCGGGAATGGCGACCAGCACGGTCAGCCCCGCGGCGGCGACGTATTCCGGCAGCCAGATCACCGCGGGCAACGTGAGAACGCACACCTGCGCGGCCGCGAACAGCGCGAAAACGAGCAGCCGCGCCATTCCGGCGAAGCCGCGCCGGACGGCCGACGCGCTCCGCTGGGGAATCGTCGACATCGGCAGATCATACTCTCCGCGGGAGAGTGTTCCCGGTCGGCTCATCGCGTCCCCCATCCGCCCCGGACGCACCCGATCGGGTCCGCTCGCACTCGAGGTCGTCCCAGTCTGGGGCGCCCCGGGGAGCGGGACAATCGGCTTAGGCCACACATAGGGGTATAGCCAGCCATACCCCTATGTTCGGTCTAACAGGCTCACGCCGACCAGCATCGCGACACTACCGTTGTCCAGGCAAGCGGCGCCACGACGCAAGCGAATGGCACCGGAAACGCGACCGAACTCGCGATGACCCAGGAGCAGCAATGAACGAAGCCGGTATCCAGCGCACGCAAGCGGGCACGCAGTCCCACGCGGAACCCCGGAACCCGCGGCTGGCGTTGTTCGCTTCCGCCGCGTTCGACCTGATCGTCCCCCTCGCCGTCTACTACATCCTGCGCCAGAACGGTGTCCCGCTGTTGACCGCGGCGATCATCGGTGGCATCGTCCCGGTGGTCCGCACCGTGTACGTCTTCGCCCGGTACCGCAAGATCGACGGGCTCGGCCTCTTCATGGTGACGATGATGGTGATCGGCACCGCGGTTTCCCTGATTTCCGGTGACGCCCGGTTCTTCTTCGCCAAGGACGGCTGGCTGACCGCCATGTTCGGCATCTGGATGCTGATCACGCTGTTCTTCGAAAAGCCGTTCTTCCTGCACGCCGGGGTCAGCATCGCCCGCACCAAGCGCGGCGGCGCCGGCGCGGAGGTCTGGGAGCGCCGCTGGGACACCGAGCCCAAGATGCGCCACGGGCTGCGCCTGCTGACAGTGGTCTTCGGCGTCGGCATGATCGTCGACGCGGTCGTCCGCGTCGTGCTCGCCTACTCCCTGCCGCTCGACGACATCAACCTGGTGACGACCGTGCAGTGGATCGTGGTCCTCGGCGGGCTCATCGGCTTCATGGCCTACTACACCCGCAAGCACGACCTGCGTGCCTGAGGGCCCCGGCCGACCACCGCACTCCGAGGAGCTTTTCCCATGGCACACATCGCGCTGCTGAACATCCCCGCGTACGGGCACGTCATGCCGACGCTGGACGTGGCCGCCGAGCTGGTCCGCCGCGGTCACCGCGTCACCTTCGCCACCACGGACCAGTTCGCCGACCTGGTGGCACCGACGGGGGCGCGGGTCCTGCGCTACGAGTCGTCCTTGACGCCGAAGCCGCGCACCGAGGCCCCGCCCGCCGACTTCGCCGCCTGGCTGCCGCTGGTGCTGGTCATGGAGAGCACCGCGACCATCCCGGTGTTCGAAGCGGCCTTCGCCGACGACAAGCCGGACCTGATCCTGTACGACCGCACGGTTTACGCGACCGGGCGGGTGCTTTCCGCGAAGTGGGGCGTGCCCGCGGTGGAGCTGTTCCCGTCCTTCGCCTACAACGACGAGTGGTCGCTGGCGAAGTTCCTCGGGGAAGAAAACGGTTTCAGCGAGGACCACCCGGCGCGCGTGGCGTTCCGCGAGAAGATCGCGGAGCTGACCGCCGCACACGGCGTACCGGAGATCACCCCCGCCGACTTCGCCATCGGCCGCGAGGAGTTCGCGCTCGCGTTCGTGGCGAAGGAGTTCCAGTACCACGGCGAAACGTTCGACGACCACTTCGCGTTCGTCGGCCCGTGCCTGGGCGACCGGGCGTTCCAGGGCGCTTGGCAGCCGCCGTCCGACGGGAAGCCCGTGCTGCTGGTTTCGCTCGGCACGGCGTTCAACGACCGCCCGGACTTCTTCCGGGCCGTCGTGGCGGCGTTCACCGGCGAAAACTGGCACGTCGTGCTGTCGATCGGCACGCTCGACCCGGCGGAGCTGGGCGAGCTGCCGCCGAACTTCGAAGCGCACGCCCAGGTTCCGCAGCTGGAAGTGCTGAAGCACGCTTCGGCCTTCATCACCCACTCCGGCATGGGCGGGACGATGGAGGCGCTGTACTTCGACACCCCGATGGTGTCGCTGCCGCAGAGCGTCGAGCAGGCCGCCGTCGCCCAGCGCGTCGCGGAGCTCGGCCTCGGCACCAGCCTCGCCGGCCAGGAGCCCACTCCGGAGCTGCTGCGCGAAGCCGTGCGCGCCACGGCGAGCGACGAGCGGATCGACGCCGCGGTCGCCGCGATGAGCGCGAAGGTGCGCTCCGCCGGCGGCGCCGTGCGGGCGGCCGACGAGCTCGAGCGGCACCTCAAGCGCGTTTCCTGACCCGCTGGTCCGTTGTCCGGACCAGCCGCCAGTGGGGAAGGGCCGAGGTTGTCCCCCAGCACCACGGCCCTTCCTCACCCCCGTCTGCCCTTTCGACCCTGATTTCCTGGAGGACCAGCGTGCAGGACGCTGTGGTGGTGCGGGACCTCGTGAAGAGGTACCCGAAAGCAGAACGGCCTGCGGTCGACGGCCTCGGCTTCACGATCGCCGCGGGCGAGGTCTTCGGCCTGCTGGGCCCCAACGGCGCGGGCAAGACGACGACGGTCAGCATGCTGACCACCCGCGCGCTGCCGACGTCCGGCCGGGCCGAGGTGGCCGGCATCGACGTCGTCAAGCACGCGACCGCGGCCCGCCAGGTGCTCGCGGTGGTGCCGCAGCGCAACAACCTCGACCAGTCGCTCACGGTGCGGCAGAACCTGCTGTTCCACGCCGCCTACCACGGCATGGGCCGCGCGCAGCGGCACCGCCGGGCCGACGAGCTGATCGAGTGGATGGGCCTCGGCCCGCGCGCGAAGGCCCGGGTGGACGAGATGTCCGGCGGCCAGGCCCAGCGCGTGATGATCGCCCGTGCCCTGATGCACCGGCCGAAGGTGATGTTCCTCGACGAGCCGGCGACCGGGCTGGACCCGCAGTCGCGGCTGTTCGTGCACGAGCGCGTCGCCGAGCTGACGGCCGAGGGCGTCACCGTCGTCGTCACCACGCACGACATGGAGGAGGCGGCCAAGCTGTGCGACCGGGTCGGCATCGTCGACCACGGCAAGCTGCTGGCCCTCGACACCACCGAAGCGCTGACCCGGTCGCTGCCGGGCAACACGACGCTCACCGTGGGCGTCACGCTGGCCGACGCGCCCGCCGAGGCCGTCGGCAAGGAACTGGAGCTGGTGCCGGCCGTCGTCCGGGTCGAGCGGCTCGCCGCGACCGGCCGGGCCGCCGCCGACGAGAGCGCCGTCCAGTTCCGCCTCTACACCGAAGCGGAGCCGGCGTCGCTGCTGCCCGGCGTGCTGGCCGTGCTGGGCCGCGAGCGGTGCGAAGTCACCGGGATCTCGTTCGGCAAGCCGACCCTCGAAGACGTGTTCATCTCCATCACCGGACGGGACCTCCGATGACCGCCACGACGCTCACCCCGCCGCCCGGGCTCGGCACCGGCCAGGCCGGCAACCCCGGCCAGGCCCGCGCGTTCTTCGCCGTCCTCGGGCGCGATGCCTTCGTCACCGGGCGGGAGCTGCTGCCGTTCCTGGCGCAGATGCTGATCCAGCCGCTGTTCCTGCTGTTCATCTTCGGCAAGGTGCTCTCGCAGATCGGCTACGCGGGCGCCGGCTACGCGCAGATCCTGCTACCCGGCATGGTCGCGATGAACGCGTTCACCGGGGCGCTGCAGAACACCGCGCTCCCGCTGGTGCTGGACTTCTCCGTGACCAGGGAGATCGAGGACCGCCTGCTGGCACCCCTGTCGATCCGCCTGGTGGCGGTGGAGAAGATGCTGTTCGGCGCGATCCGCGGCGTCATCGCCGGCCTGGTGATGATCCCGATCGGCCTGCTCATCCTCGACGGCGTCAGCTGGGACCCCGCGGCCCTGCCGGGCGTCGCCGGCGTGGTCGCCCTGGGTTCCCTGGCCGGCGCGGCGGTGGGCATGGTGCTCGGCACGATCGTCCCGCCCCGGCACATCAACCTCGTCTTCACGATCCTGCTGGTCCCCCTCATCTTCACCGGCTCGGGCCAGTTCCCGTGGCTCAGCCTGTCCGGTTTGCGGTGGTTCCAGGTGATTTGCGCGGCCAATCCGCTGACGTACGTGTCGGAGGCGCTGCGCCGGCTGGTGATGCCGACGCAGGTCCAATCGATCCCGCTGTGGATCTCCCTGCTGGTCATGGTGGCCGCGACGGTGCTCTTCGGGATCATCGGGATCCGCGGCTTCCTGAAGCGCGCGCTCGACTGACGCGGGGTAACCGGGCGGGTGCGCCGACGGTACGGTTGGACCACCCAGCCCCGGCCCCGCCCGGCCCGGAAACCCAGGAGCGGTTCGTGCGCGTTGTCCTCGCGGAGGATCTCTACCTGCTTCGAGACGGCATGACCCGGCTGCTCGAGGCGAAGGGGTTCACCGTGGTGGCCGCGGTCGGCAACGCGACCGAGCTGCTGAAGGCGATCGACGACCACGAGCCGGACATCGCGGTGGTGGACGTCCGGTTGCCCCCCAAGTTCAGCGACGAGGGCGTCCGCGCGGCCCTGGAAGCCCGCCAGCGACGTCCCGGGCTGCCGGTGCTCGTGCTGTCCCAGCACGTCGAGCAGACGTACGCACGGGAGCTTCTGGCCGACGGCGCGGGAGCGATCGGCTACCTGCTCAAGGACCGCGTGCTCAACGCGGACCAGTTCGTGGACGCGCTGCGGATGGTCGCGGCCGGCGGGACGGCGATGGACCCCGAGGTGATCTCGAAGCTGCTGGCGAGCCGCTCGCGCCGCGACCCGCTGGAGGCGTTGACCCCCCGCGAGCGCCAGGTGCTGGAGCTGATGGCGGAGGGCCGGTCCAACGCGGCGATCGCGCAGCGGATGGTGATCAGCGAGGCCGCGGTCGGGAAGCACACGGCGAGTATTTTCACGAAGCTGGACCTGGCCCAGCACGAGGACGACAACCGGCGGGTGCTGGCGGTGCTGACGTATTTGAGCAGCAAGGTGCCGAAGCCCTAGCCAGGCGCGGACCGCAATGCCATGAAAGAGTCGTTCATCTCGCCGGACGAGGTGGGCTTCGGCAAAGTCAGCCCGGCGGCGGCCCGCGGATGCGCCCCAATGTGGCGTTCATGCAAGACAATTCGACTTTGCCGAGCCCTGACCCGAGACGTAGTGAGTGACTCATTCATGGCGTCCGGCGACAGGGTGCCGGCAAAGTCGCGTCGGCGAGCGGGTGACCGGCCACAGAGTCGCCTGGCCGCGTGGTCTGCCCGACGTCGCGGGGGTGTTGTGAAAGGGTCATTCATGTCGTCTGGCGACATGAATGAGTCATTCACTACGTTCCGCGGCAGGGTGCTGGCAAAGTCGCGCTGGTGAGCGGGTGCCCGGCCGCAGGCCGGCTGCGTGGTCTGCCCGACGTCGCGCGGATGTCGTGAAAGGGTCATTCATGTCGTCTGGTGAGGTGAATGACCCTTTCATGACATCGCGAGGGCCGGATCGGCCGCGCTGATCCGACTTTGCCGGGGCCCTGGCGTCCGGCGACATGAATGAGTCATTCACTACGTCCGCTCCCAGGGTTCCGGCAACGTCAGCCGGCGAGCGGGTGACCGGCGGCAGCGCGCCTGGCTGCGTGGTCTGCCCGGCCGCACCGGCCAGACTTTGCCGGGGCCGGCGCCGGACACGCCGAAGGGGACCCTCCGCCAGTCACCTGACCGGAAGGTCCCCTTCAACCCACAATCAGCAGCCGTAGAACTTCCGGACCCGGTCGGTGATGTACTCCTGGTCCGCCTCCGTCAACGACGTGTACGTCGGCAAATACAGCCCCTCCTCCGCGAACCGGTTCGCCTTCAGCGACGGCCACACCGGGTCGAGGTACATCGGCTGCCGGCTCATCGGCTTGAAGAACACCCGGGTCTCGATGCCCTCCGAAGCCAGGAACTCCCGCAGCTCCTCCCGCCGCTCGCACAGCAGGTCGTACATCCACAGCACGTCGCGCCGCGGCATGAGGGTCACGCCGGGCACGTCCCGCAGCCGGTCGTCGTAGCGCGCCTCGATCGACGCCCGCAGCTCGAGGATCGAGTCCAGCTTCCCCACCTGCGCCACCGCGACCGCGGCCTGGAGGTTGGTCATCCGGAAGTTGTAGCCGACCTTCTTGTGCAGGAACGTGTGGTCCCGGTTGAACGCCATCCCCCGCAGGTGCTTCATCTGCGCGGCCAGCCGCGCGTCCGACGTCAGGCAGATCCCGCCCTCGCCCGACGCGATGATCTTGTTGGCGAACAGCGAAAAGCAGGCGATGTCCCCGACCGGCCGCACGCCGTGCGCCTCCGCGGAATCCTCCACCACGCGCAGGTTGTACTCGTACGCCAGCTCCATGATGGCGGCCATGTCGCACCGGCGGCCGTAGACGTGCACCGGCATGATCGCCTTGGTGCGCGGGGTGATCTTCGCTTCGATCAGCGACACGTCCAGGTTGAGGTCGTCGCCGCAGTCGACGAACACCGGGGTCGCGCCCGTGTACGTCACCGCCCACGCGGACGCGATCATCGTGAACTCGGGGACGATCACCTCGTCACCCGGGCCGATGCCGAGCGCGCGCAACGCCAGGGTCAGCGCCGTCGTGCCGGACGAGCACGCCACGCCGTGCTCGATCCCGTTGTACGCCGCGAACGCCTCCTCGAAGCGGGCCACGTACGGGCCCTGTGAGGAGATCCAGCCGCTCGTGACGGCCTCGGTGACGTTGGCCAGCTCGGCTTCGTCCAAGTACGGCTGCGAAACCGGGTACTTGACGGACATGTCCTTCCCTTCCCCGCTCACCGGACCGCGGCCAGCACGGCGTCGGCCGCGGCCGCGGCGCCACCCGCCGACCGGAAGCGGTCCGCCCAGTCCTCGGCGTTCGCCGTGAACTCCTTCTCCTCCAGCAACCGGCGCAGCTTCGCGACGATCGCGTCCGCGGACACGGTCTCCTCGTGCGAAAGCACCAGCCCGCAGCCGCTGTCGAGGACGCGGGCCGCGTGGTCGTGGCAGTCCATCCAGAACGGCTGCACGAGGCCCGGCTTGCCGAAGTACACGCCTTCGTACGCGCTGTTGCCGCCGCCGTGGTTGTAGTAGACGCGCACGTGCGGGTGGGCCAGCACGTCGAACTGCGACGGCACCCAGTTCTCCAGGCGCACGTTCGCGGGCAGGTCCGCCGGCAGCAGCGCGCGCTGGGCCTTGGGCAGCTTCCACAGCACGTGGTGCTCCGGCCCGAGCTTCCGCGCCGCTTCGGCGATCGCCGTCACCTGCGGCGCGGTCAGCCGCATGTGCGTGCCGAACGCCAGGTAGACGACCGACTCGTGCTCGTCCAGCCAGGCCGACAGCGCCGGGTCCGGCGTCACCGCCTCGGGCAGCGGCGGCACGACCGGGCCGACCATCTTCAGGTGCGACGGCGCCGCGGCGAACGGGTACTCCATGCCGAACACCGAGTACGCCAGGATCGCCTGCGCGCGGTCGGCGTAGGCGGACTGGCCCGCGGTCGCGTTCACGATGCCGGCTTCCTTGCGGGCCTTGGTGAACTGCACCGCGGGCACCTTCGTCAGCATGCCGATGAGCAGCCGCAGCCGGAAGCCGAGGTTCGCGAGCTTCTGGCGGCCGGACAGGTCGCGCGGCAGCCCGGTGTTCGGGCTCGGGTAGCTCAGCGGCAGCCGGTCGGCGAAGACCTCGCTGACCGAGATCGGCACGCTGTAGACGTACGGGATGTCCCGCGCGATCGCCGCGTCGGTCGGGTAGACGCTGGAGGAGTCGATGACCATCAGCGCGGGCTGCACCTCGTCGACGACGGCGAGCGCGCGCTCGTACATCGTCACCATGATGCTCGCGTCGGTGACGCCGCTCAGGTACGCGATCACGTTCTGCGGCCGCGCGGTGAGGGCGCCGGGCTTCGCGGGCTGCGTCGCCGCGGCGTAGAGGTCCGGGTTCCACTCGCCCGGCGGGCACTCGAGGCGCTCCCCGAACGAAACGAACTTCACCGGGTTGTCGGCGGAGATCGCCTCGACGGCCGCGCGGCGGTCCTCTGTGGACGCGAAGTACAGGTCCGGCACGCCGCGGCGGGCGAGCTCGCCCGCGATGACCAGCAGCGGGTTGATCATGCCGGCGTCGGCGATCGACGCGAACAGGATGGGGGCCATCGTCTCACCAGCTCCCGGCGAGCATCAGCTCGCTGTACTTGTGCTCGTTCGACGCCTTGCGCAGGTCGGCCTCGACCATCATGCGCATCAGCTCCTCGAAGTCGACCGTCTGCTTCCAGCCGAGTTCCGCGCGTGCCTTGTCCGGGTTGGCGCAGAGGGTTTCGACCTCCGCGGGCCGCACCAGGGCCGGGTCGATGACGACGTAGTCGTGCCAGTTCAGGTCGACCGCGTCGAAGGCGATCTGGACGGCGTCGCGGACCGAGTGCATCTCACCGGTGCCGACGACGTAGTCCGTCGCCGTGTCCTGCTGCAGCATCAGGTGCATCGCGCGGACGTAGTCGCCGGCGAAGCCCCAGTCGCGCACCGCGTCCAGGTTGCCGAGGTAGAGCTTGTCGCGCAGGCCCAGCTTGATCTCCGCCACCGCCATGGTGATCTTGCGGGTGACGAACTCGGCGCCGCGGCGCGGCGACTCGTGGTTGAACAGGATCCCGGAAACCCCGAACATGCCGAAGGATTCGCGGTAGTTCTTGGTGATGAAGTGCCCGTAGGTCTTCGCGACGCCGTAGGGGCTGCGCGGGTGGAAGATGGTCTGCTCGTTCTGCGGGGTCTCGGCGACCTTGCCGTACATCTCCGACGACGACGCCTGGTAGAACCGGATCCCGCCGCCGGTCGTGGGCCGCGACTTGTCCAGCCCGCACACCATCCGGACCGCTTCGAGCACCCGCAGCACGCCCATGCCGTTCACCTCGGTGGTGAGTTCCGGCTGCTGCCACGACATCGGCACGAACGAGATGGCCGCGAGGTTGTAGACCTCGTCCGGCTGCACCAGGTCCACCGCGGACACGAGGCTGACCTGGTCCATCAGGTCGCCTTCCACGAAGTGCAGGTCGGAGACCAGCCTGCTGATCCGCGACTTGCGCGGGTTCGCCTGGCCGCGGACCAGGCCCCAGACCTGGTAACCCTCGGCCAGGAGGTGTTCGGCCAGGTACGAGCCGTCCTGCCCGGTGATGCCCGTGATCAACGCACGCTTCGCCATGAATGTGTGCCTTCCCTTGCCACGTAACGGATCGAGCCCCCGCCGTGGCGTCGTCCGGCCGCCTTGCGAGCAGCTTCGGTGAACCCTGCCGCCGCGAAAATCGCGCTGTACCGCCGAATCCGCGTCCGGTGGTCGGCAACGACGTCCACGCTCGCGCCACGCCGCCGCGAAGTCAAGGAGATCGGCGCCAAGTCAATGGCCCGCCCCTACCCCGCGGGGAACGGCCTAGGGGCGCGGCGGAAAACCTAGGGGTGGGGCGGAAACGCGCGAAGGAGCCGGGGCCCGCCGAAGCGGGTCCCGGCTCCTCCGGACTGGCTCAGCGCACGGGCGGCGGGACCGGGCGCAGCGGACGGCGCACCGGGGGCACCCCCTGGTGGTTGACCGCCACCGGCTGGCGGGCGGGCGCGCCCGGCAGCCGCTCCTGCTGCTCCGGCACCCGCAGCTGCGGTTCCGACGCCAGGTCGCGGCGCCGGGTGACGCTCAGCTTGCGGTAGACGCGCGTCAGGTGCTGCTCCACGGTGCTGACGGTGATGTAGAGCCGGCTCGCGATCTCCCGGTTGGTGTGGCCCCGCGCGGCCAGCCAGCCGACCCGCTGTTCGGCGTCGGTGAGCAGCTTGACGTCGGCGGGCGCCACCGCGCCGCGGAGGGAGACCACGACGTCGTCGTTCCCGCCGTCGAGGAAGGACCGCCGCAGCAGCTCCGCCCCGCACTCCTTGGCCAGCGCCCGCGCGTCCCGGCTCGCCGTGCGCGCCGTGACGGGATCGCCGCCGGCCCGGCTCAGCTCGGCCAGCGTCCGGGCCAGTTCCAGCTTGGCACCGGACTTTTCGAGCGCGTCGGCCGCTTCCTGCATCAGCTTCGGCCGCTGCGCCGGGTCGGCCACCAGCGCCAGCGCCCGCAGCGTGATGCCGCGCGTGCGGTCGCCGCAGTCCGGCCCGAGCTTCGCCGCCTGCGCCTCGGCGAGCTCCCTCGCCTTTTCGCGGTCACCCAGCTTCAGGTAGACCTCGGCGGCGCTGGAACGCCACGGCACCAGCGACGGCTGGTCCAGCTCCCAGCGCGCCATCTGCTCCCCGCACGCGAGGAAGTCGTTCAGCGCGGTCGGGAGCCGGCCCGTCGCGAGGTAGTAGTGCCCCCGCGCGTGCAGGTAGTGCAGGCCGAACCGGGTCTCGCCGAGCGCGTCGGGCACCGGCTGGTTGAGCAGCTCCGCCGCCTCGTCGAACCGGCCCATCTCGGTGAGCGCCGCCAGGAGCGTGGCCAGCGGGGCGCCGACCCCGATGCCCCAGGCCTCCGGCGTCATCTTCGTCAGCGCGAGCTTCGCGTTGCGGGCCGCGAGCGGGAGGTCGCCCTGGCGGAGGGCGACTTCGGCGCGCAGCTCGGCCAGCGAAGCCTGCCACGTCGGAGCCGGGCGCCCGGCGGCCTGCGCCATCAGGTGCTCGGCCCAGGTCGCGGCCTTGTCGAGGCGCTCGGCGTAGATCAGCACCGTGGCGGCGAACACCAGGTGCCGCAGGCTGGTGTCGGTCATCCGGGTGCCTTCGAGCACCTGCTCGGCGTCGAGCACGGCGGCCTCGGTCGGGCCTTCGCGCACGGCGCTGGTCAGCGCGCCGACCGCCTTCTGCTGCGAGTTCACCGCGAGCCCGAGCCGCGACGCGGGCGAGTCGCCGGTGCAGGTCGCGAGCATCGGCTCGACGAGGTGCCGCATCCCCGGCACCGAGCTGGCCAGCCACGAGTCGAGCGTGAGCAGCTCGCCGCGGGTGCGCCGGTCGGTGGAGTCCACGAGGTCGCCGAAGGCGTTCGCGATCTCCACGGCCTCGTCGACCCGGCCGAACCAGAGCAGGAACTCGAAGATGCCGACCACCCGGATCCCGGGCAGGTGCCCGGCGCGGGTCGCGTGCACCAGCTCCGGCAGCCGGCGCATCGCCTTCGCCGGGGTGGTCCGCCACTCGATCTCGGCCAGCGACGCCTTGGCGATCGCGCGGTCGCGGTCGTCGGTGCAGCAGCGGCTGGCCAGCGCGATGCAGGCGCGGGCCAGTTCGACGTCGTCCTCGAGCAGCGCCGCTTCCGACGCCTCGGACAGCAGGTGCTCGGTCCACGGCTCGTCCAGGTTCGCCGCCACGACGTGGGCGGCGATGGCGGTCGGCCGGGCGCCCTGGTCGAACAGCAGGCGCGCGGCCTGGCCGTGCAGGGCGGACCGGACGCCGGGGTCGAGCTCGTCGAGCACGGCGGCGCGGGCCTCGGCGTGGCG
>NZ_JAAGNB010000883.1:0-1727 GCF_010550475.1 Amycolatopsis sp. SID8362 | reverse complement strand
GACCCGGCGGCGCTTCCCCAGCAGCCGCAGCTCGGCCGCTTCGGCGCGGGCTTCGTCGGGCACGCCGGTCGCCGCCCGCAGCGCGAGGCTCTCCCGCGCGCGGTTGGCGCGGCGCGCGAACGCCTTGCTGCGCGGCAGGTTCTTGCGCGAGGACTTGGCGTTCTCGCCGTAGTCGTCGCGCCGGTCCTTGAGGTAGCTCAGCCGCTTCTTCTCTTGCGGCGTCTTCCGTCCCATCCGTCCTCCTCCGGCGCCCAGGAAACACCCGGCGCCGGAGGCGGGCAACGGAATATCAGCGGGGCGCCAGGCCGCGCACCTGCTCGAACGGGTCCCCGCCGGTCGGCAGCAGCGCGATGATCGGCGTCGTCAGCCCGTTGTCCACATAGGACCGCACCTGCTCGCGGCACGACTCCACACTGCCGTGGATGACCAGTTCGTCCACCACCGAGTCCGGGATGACCTGGTTCGCCTTCTGCCGGTCGCCCGCCGCCCACGCCTCGTGCATCGGGGCGAGGGCCTCGCCCCGGCCGAGCCAGTCGTGGAACGCCGCGTACACCGGAACCGTCAGGTAGCTCGAAATCAGCATCCGGCCCAGGCCGCGGGCCGCGTCGGCGTCCTCCGTCGGGCAGACGAAGATGCGGGCCGCCAGCTCGGCGTCGGGGCCGAGCACCGAACGGACCTTGGGCACGTCCGAAGCCGCCAGCCAGTTGGTGATCGCGCCGTCCGCCTCGCGGGCCGCGAGGCGCAGCATGCCGGGGCGCAGGGCGGCCAGCATGATCGACGGCGGCGGGTCGGCCGGGCGCTCCAGGCGGAACTTCGAGACGGCGAACGTGTCGTAGGTTTCGCTCACCTTCTCCCCCGCCAGCGCCGAACGCAGGAACCGCAGCGTGTCCCGCGACCGCGCGAACGGCTCTTCGAAGGGAGCCGCGTTCCAGTTCGAGACGATCACCGGGGACGACGCGCCGATGCCGAGGACGAACCGGCCGGGCGCCAGCTCCGCGACCGTCGCCGCCTGCATCGCCAGCAGGCCCGGGCCTCGGGTGTACACCGGCACGATCGCCGTGCCCAGGCGCAGCTGCGGCGCCCACTGCGACGCGAGCACGAGCGGCGTGAAGGCGTCCGTGCCCGCCGTCTCCGCCGTCCACGCGTCGGTGTAACCCAGGTCCGGCAGCTGTTCCACCAGCTCGCGGTGCGCGGCCAGCGGCACCCCGGTCAGCGGAATCGTCAAGCCCCAGCGGCTCATGCGTTCTCCTTGTCGACGGCGACGGCGGAAAGCTCGCGCAGCAGCCAGTCCACCTGCGTGCGCATCAGGTTCTCCGCGACCTCTTCGGCCTGCGGCGTCATGTGGGTCGCGCCCGCCAGCGGCAGGAAGACGTGCGGGCGCCCCTTCGCCAGCAGCGCCGACGACAACCGCAGGGCGTGGGCGACGAACACGTTGTCGTCGGCCAGCCCGTGCACGATGAGCAGCGCGCGGCTCAGCTCGGCGGCGCTCTCGATCAGCGAGTTGTGCGCGTAGCTTTCCGGCTCGTCCTGCGGAGTCCCCAGGTAGCGCTCGGTGTAGTGCGTGTCGTACAGCGACCAGTCGGTGACCGGCGCGCCCGCGACCGCCGCGTGGAACACGTCCGGGCGGCGCAGCACCGCCAGCGCCGACAGGTAGCCGCCGTAGGACCAGCCGCGGATCGCGACGCGCTCCAGGTCCAGCTCCGGGTGCGCGGCGGCCGCCGCCTGCA
>NZ_JAAGNB010000844.1:0-1496 GCF_010550475.1 Amycolatopsis sp. SID8362 | reverse complement strand
CGCACCGGCCGGCCGGTCGTGACCGCCGACGTCTGCGCCGACGAACGCTGGCCGTCGCTCACGCTGAGCGGGCTGATCGAGCACCACCCCGGCTCGGCCGCGGACTGGCCGCGCGTGCGCGGGGTGGCGGCGCTGCCCGTGACCTGGGAAGCCGACGGCACCCTGGTGCTGTCCGTGGCGCTCGACCGCCCGGCCACCGAGCAGACGCTGGACGTCCTGCGCCGCCACGAACGGCTCGCCGCCGTGGCGTTCGTCGTCACCGAAGCCGCCCACCCGGACCGGATGAACCAGATGCTGGACCTCCTGCAGTCGCGGGCCGCGCTGGAGGAGGCCAAGGGAATCGTCATCGCCCTGCGGCGCTGCGACCCCGACGAAGCTTGGACCACCCTGCGCCGGGCGAGCCAGGAGTCCAACGTCAAGGTGCGCGAACTCGCCGTCGCACTGGTGGAACTGCTCGCCGGCGCACCGGCGACGCAGCCCGGCGGCGAGCGCACGATCCGCCCGGGCACGGCCGCCCGCGCCGCCGCCGAGCGGCTCCTGCGCGCTTTGGAACGCGATTAGGCCGCTTCGACGCGGAAGACCGCGATGCGGTCCGCCGCCGCGGCGACCCCGTCCGGCGTCGGCGCTTCGGCCAGCCCGGTCGTCACGAACCGCTTGCCCACGCTCGGCGGGCTCGTTTCGACCAGTTTCCGCAGGACCGGCCGCCGCTCCTCGACGGGCAGTTCGGCCAGCCGCGCGGTGGACGTCCGGCGGCCCCGGGTGAGCGTGACCGCCGCCGCGGCCCGGACGTTCGCCACCCAGGCCGCCTTCGGGTAGGCCTGGAAGATGTAGCGGTGCCCGTCGATGGGGAGCACCGCGACGGGGAACGTGCGCGGGACGCCGGTGCGCCGTCCGGGCACGGTGAGCAGCTGCATCGGGCCGAAGGCGACGCCGAGCCGCTGCAGCCCGACCACGATCTTGTTGCCGGCGTTGACCATCCGGCGGTAGCTCTGCGCTGTTGTCATGCCCCGACCGTACACCAAATCATACGAGACTCATATGATCTGATTTACATGCTCACTCGGGACCGGGTTCCGGCTCGGGCGGCAAGGGGTCCGGCACCGGCACGCCGGGCTCCGGATCGGCCGGCACCGGCTCGGGGAGCTCGGGGTCGGGCCGGACCGGCTCGGGCGCCACCGGGGGCGCGGTCGCTGAGATCGGCATCGGACATCCCTCCACCAGGCGCCGTCCGCGGCTCGGACGGCGATCACCTGCCAACTACCCCGATCCCTTGACCCTGACACCGTGTGAGGTCCTATCCCGGACGCATGACGTTCTTCCGCACCGCCACCGAGGTGGCCGCCGGCATCCGCCGCGGCGCGCTGTCGTCGCGCGAACTCACCGAGGGGCTGCTCGCCCGCATCGAGGGCGACGACCTCAACGCCGTCGTCGTCACCGACCGCGACGCCGCGCTGGCCGCGGCCGCGGCGGCCGATCGGAGCGCCGCCACCGGGCCG
>NZ_JAAGNB010000796.1:0-2480 GCF_010550475.1 Amycolatopsis sp. SID8362 | reverse complement strand
GCGGGTGTGGCCGGGTGCTGCGCGGGCCGGCGCCGTTGATCCCGGGCGTGGCCGGGTGGTGTGGCCGGGGTCGGTGCCGTCGAGCCGAGCGGGGTGCGTGCCGGTGCCGGGATTGCTCGTGAGGCGTGGCCGTCGGCCCGTCGGCGGCGATGCGCGCTTGAGTCAGGCGGGGTGCGGGCGGGTGCCAGCGTCGGTGTCGGCTGGCCGGCGGGGTGGGCTCTGCGGCCGGAAGTGGCGTGCAGCCCGGTGTTTCGGCCCCCGCGCCGGGCGTAACCCCCAGGTACGCCCGGCGCGACCGTGATCAGTTGCTGTTGCCCGGCTTCCAGCCGAGGTAGTGCGCGAAGTACCCCTGGCGGGCGTGGCCGATCGCGCCGTTGACGCTCGTCGCCCACACGCCGCCGTTGCCGTCGGCGATGCCCACGTGGCCGTACGCCGAGATGTTCCAGAAGACGAACGCGCCGCGGGGCGGGGTGCCGGTCGTGTGGCGGGCGCCGTCCGAGGAGCGCCAGTGCTCGATCGCGCTCGCGTGGTGGGTCGTGCGGTTCCAGGCCAGGCGCACCGCGCGCTCGCAGTAGCCCTGGTAGGCGGTGCTGCCGTTGCGGCTGGAGAACCACGAGATCGCCTGGTTCGCCGTCCGCGCCGCGACGAGGTCGGCGGCCGAGTCGGTGAGGACGGCGCCCGGGTCGGCGATGTCGGCCGCGGTGACCTCCGAGTACACCTCCGTCGGCGCGGTGGCGGCCGAGGCGACGGTGGCGCCGCCGAACAGCAGGGCAGCCGACAGCGCGGCCGCCTGGCAGATGGTTCGCATGGGTGTGTCTCCCTCAGTAGACCGGGACGGCGTGCCCCGGCGTTGAGGAGAACCCTGCGCGCGGCCGCTACACCGCCACTACACCGCCGCTCTCGCGGGGCGGTGACAAAAACCGTGCCGGTACGCGCAAACGCATATGACAAATTCCCGGGAAACGGAAAAGGAGAATGGCCGGTTGGGGAGTTTCCACCTAGTATCCGAAAGTCCGTTCGACGATGAAAGGATCCGATATGACGGAAACCCTCGTGCTGAAAACCCGCCGCCGATTCCTCGGAATGGGAATGGCCGCGGTGCTGGCGGGCGCGGTCGCCGTGGCGGGCGCGAGCCCGGCCGCCGCGGCCGAGAAAACGCTCACCTACAAGGGCGGGTTCCCGCTGATCGGGGAGCAGCAGGTGTCGGTGGTGGTCAAGGCCGACATCCCGGCGACCGCCACCGCGGGCACGCCCGTCTCGGTGCCGTTCAGCCTCGACGTCGACGCGGGCCAGGCCGCCGGTGACGGACTGCGGCTGGTCGGCGCCACCAAGGTGTCCGGCGCGATCAAGTCCAAGGTGAACGTCGCCATCGCCGGCCAGTCGGTGGCGATCCCGATCGAGCTGCCCATCCCCGAAACGCCCGTGCCCGCCGAAGGCTCCTTGAAGTTCACCGCGCAGGGCCAGGTCGACTTCACCGTCCCGGCCGGCACCCCGGCCGGTGAGGCCACGAGCAGCGTCGACGCGGCGGCGGCCACCCACGTCGTCACCGACAGCAGCCTCGGCGAGTTCGACGTCGACCTGACGCTCGACCCGCCGGACCAGGACGCCACCCTGGGCACGACCACCGTGAGCTGACGCGGGGCCGCCCCCGCCGGAATCCGTCCGGCGGGGGTGCGCCGGTGCCGGAATCCGGCAACACGGGAAATGCCGGGATCCACCGGAAACCGTTTCTCCCCAACGTGTTCCTCCCTTAGTAGGTACCGGGTGCCCGGGCCGGGCGCGGAGTATTCCGTGCCACCACACCGCCTCGTCACCGGCTGGAGGTCCACCTTCGTGAAAACCATGCCAGGAGTCCTTCGTGGACTCGCGATCCTGTCCGCCGCCACGGCCGCGGCCGTCGCGCTGCAGGCGCCGGCCACCGCGGCCGCCGCGCGCACCGACCTCGGCATCACCATGCAGGCCCAGCAGAAGGACCAGTGGTGCTGGGACGCCAGCGGCAACACCATCGCCGACTTCTGGGGCTATTCCCTGACCCAGACCCGGTTCTGCCAGATCGCGCACAACGAGTCCGGCAGCGACTGCGCCAACAACCAGGGCTACCTGTCCGACCAGCAGCGGGTGTTCCGCTACCTCGGGTTCACCAGCGCCGGCACGTACAACTCGAACGGGCAGACGCTCACGTTCACCGGGATCAAGAACCAGATCGACGCCGGGCAGCCGATCGGCACTCGCATCGGCTGGCGCTCCGGCGGCGGGCACATGCACGTGCTCTACGGCTACGACAATTCCAACGGCGCCACCCGCGTCGAATACGGCGACCCGTGGCCGAACAACAGCCGCTACAACTCGATGAACTACGACACCTACCGTTCGAACACCCAGTTCCAGTGGACCCACACCGTGTACGGAATCGAGGGATGAGCGTGCTGCGGAAAGCGATGGGCGCGGCCGTGCTGGCCGGCGCCGCGATGCTCGCCACC
>NZ_JAAGNB010000757.1:0-1001 GCF_010550475.1 Amycolatopsis sp. SID8362 | reverse complement strand
TTGGTCTCGGCCGGGGCGGCGGGCGCCTCGGCCTTCGGCGCGGCCTTGGGGGCGTCGCCGACGCCCTCCAGCGGCAGCGTCTCGGCCGCCGCACGCGGCTTGCGCGACTTGCCCTGGCGCTCGCGGATCGCGGCGATCAGGTCGCCCTTGCGCATGCCCGTCGTCTCGCCGACGCCGAGTTCCCCAGCCAGCGAACGCAGCTCGGCGACGGTCTTACCGGTCAGCCCGCCGACCGTCCGCTTGGGAGCGGGGGCGGTGCCGTTCGTCTCGGCCGTGCCGCTCACGTCGCTCAAAAGATCGGTGTTGCTCACACATGTCCTTCCTGACCGATCCACGCCTCCAGGTGGATCAGCGGACTGCCGCTCGCTTCTGATCGCGAACCGGCGTATCTGCTCCCCGATACGCGAGACGAGCTCTTCGGCCGTGCGAAACACAGCTGGAGCGCCTCCACCACAGGGGTTTGCGTCCTCCAAACGGAGGACACGGAATTCGGCACCGCCGAAACCGAAAACCCGCCTGCGTTCATCCGCGTTACCCCGCTCGCCAGGCGGTGCGGATTCGGCGGATCAACGAAGGATGCGATCC
Organism: Amycolatopsis sp. SID8362; assembly: GCF_010550475.1. Classification (NCBI taxonomy): domain Bacteria; kingdom Bacillati; phylum Actinomycetota; class Actinomycetes; order Pseudonocardiales; family Pseudonocardiaceae; genus Amycolatopsis; species Amycolatopsis sp. SID8362. The sequence goes on along the minus strand of NZ_JAAGNB010000757.1, from coordinate 416 downwards.
CAGAGGACCGGCATCGGGTGCGGAAACGCACGGTGATCGAACGCCCCCGAGGGTAGACCGCGCGGGTGCCGGGTGCAACAACCACCCCCCGCGTGGCGGTCCCGGCGGCAGGCACGTGACCCAGCCTTCACTGAGCCGCAACCTGCACACCCGCGAGATCCACGGGCAGCTCGAAGACGTCGAAACCCTCAACGCCGACGTCCGCCGGGAGTATTCCCGCGGTGGTCAGCGCGAGCACCGTCGGGCCCGCGCCGGACACCGCGGCGGCCACTCCCCGTGCACGCAGCGTCGCCACCAGCTCCGTGCTGGCCGGGTACGCGGGGGCGCGGTAGCTCTGGTGCAGCCGGTCGTCGGTGGCCGCGAGCAGCAGCTCCGGCTTGGCCGTCAGCGCGTGCACGGCGAGCGCGGCGCGGCCG
>NZ_JAAGNB010000706.1:0-2848 GCF_010550475.1 Amycolatopsis sp. SID8362 | reverse complement strand
GCCGAGCAGGGCAGTTCGTTCCCGTGGGGACTGGTGATCGGCGCGGTCGTGATCGTGGTGGTCGGCGGCGCCGCGATCGTCGTCGCCCGTCGCCGGCGTGCGCAGTAGGGCGCTGCACCCCGGCGCCTGGTGGGCGTGGGCGCTCGCGCTGGCCGTCGCGGCGAGCCGCACGACGAACCCGCTGCTGCTCGGCCTGATCATCGCCGTCGCCGGATTCGTCGTCGCGAACCGGCGGAGTGACGCGCCCTGGGCGCTGGCGTTCCGGCTCTACGCGTACGCCGGCGCCGTGATCGTCGCCTCGCGCGTGGTGTTCCGGATCCTGGTCGGCGGCGACGACGGCGGGCACGTGCTGTTCTCGCTGCCGCGGATCCCGCTCGCCGCCGGGCTGTCCCTGCTCGGGCCGACGTCGGCGGAGGAGCTGCTCGGCGGCTTCTACGACGGCCTGCGGCTGGCCACGATGGTGGTCTGCGTCGGCGCGGCGAACGCGTTGGCGAACCCGAAACGGCTGCTCAAGGCGGTCCCGGGCGCGCTGTACGAGGTGGGCACGGCCGTGACGGTGGCGCTGTCGGTCGCACCCCAGCTCGTCGAAAGCGTGCAACGCGTCCGGCGCGCGCGGCGGCTGCGGGCGGGCCGGACTCGCGGGCCGCGGGCGGTCAAGGGCATCGTGGTGCCGGTGCTGGAGGACGCGATGGACCGCTCGCTGCGGCTGGCGGCCGCGATGGACTCCCGGGGCTACGGGCGCCGGGCGTACCTGAGTCCTGGCCTGCGGGCGCTGATCGCCACCTGCGTCCTGGCCGGCTTGGCCGGCGTCTGCGTCGGCGTCTACGGCGTGCTCGACGGGACGTCGTCGTGGCTCGGGATCCCGCTGCTGGCCGCGGGCCTGGTGGTGGCGGTCGTGGGGTTCGTCCTCGGCGGGCGGCGCGTCCGGCGGACGGTGTACCGGCCGGACCCGTGGCGGTGGCCGGAGACGCTGGTCGTCGCGTCCGGCGTCGGGGCGTGCGCGCTGCTGTTCGCCACCGCGAGGATCGACCCCGGCCGGTTGTTCCCCTCGCTGAGCCCGCTGCGCTGGCCGGAGGTTTCCTGGGTGCACGCGTTGTCCGTGCTGGTCGCGGTGCTGCCGGCGGTCGTCGCGCCCCCGCCGCCGTCGTTGTCGGAGGTCGTCCGGTGATCGAGTTCTCGCGGGTCACGGTGACCTACCCGGACGCCTCGCGCCCGGTGCTTTCCGACGTGACGCTGGAGGTCGAGGAAGGCGAGCTGTGCCTGGTCGCGGGGCCGACCGGGGCGGGGAAATCGACGTTGCTCGGCGCGTTGAACGGGCTCGTCCCGCACTTCACCGGCGGCCGCATGGCGGGCCGGGTGCTGGTGGCCGGGCTGGACACTTCGGCGTATCCCCCTCGCGAGCTGGCCTCGGTCGTCGGCGTCGTCGGGCAGGACCCCTTGGCGGGATTCGTGACGGACACCGTCGAGGAGGAGCTCGCGTACGCGATGGAGCAGCTGGCGGTGCCGCCGGACGTCATGCGCAAGCGGGTCGAGGAAACCCTGGACCTGCTGGGCATCGCGGACCTGCGCAACCGTCCACTTCGGACGCTCTCGGGCGGCCAGCAGCAGCGCGTCGCGATCGGCTCGGTGCTGACGGCCCACCCGTCCGTCGTCGTGCTCGACGAGCCGACGTCGGCGCTGGACCCGACCGCGGCCGAGGACGTGCTCGCGGCGATCACCCGCCTGGTGCACGACCTGGGGACGACGGTGGTCGTGGCGGAGCACCGGATGGAGCGTGTCGCGCAGTACGCGGACCGCCTGCTGTACCTGCCAGGTGACGGCTCGGTGCGGTCCGGGCCGCCCGCGGAGATCCTCGCGACGTCCTCGATCGCACCCCCGATCGCCGAGCTGGGGCGGCTCGCGGGCTGGTCACCACTGCCGTTGTCGGTCCGGGACGCACGGCGTCTCGCGGGGCCGCTGCGCTCGCGGCTGCAGAAATTGTCGGTGGTGGGTCGTAGTCTCTCGGTGACCGGTCAAGCACTGGACGTGAGAGGGGTGGTGGTCCGCTACGGAGATGTCTCGGCGGTGCGCGGGGTGGACCTGCGTGCCGGGCCCGGGGAAGTGATCGCGCTGATGGGACGCAACGGCTCCGGCAAGTCGTCGCTTCTCTGGGCGGTGCAGGGCAGCGGCCCGAGGTCGGCGGGGAAGGTCGACGTCGGAGGCGCGGATCCCGCGTCGCTCAAGCCACGAGCGGCCCGTCAGCGCGTGGGGCTGGTCCCGCAGACACCGGCGGACCTGCTGTACCTCGATTCGGTGGCCGCCGAGTGCGCACAGGCGGACACCGAGTCGCGGGTGGCAGCGGGAACGACGCGTGAGCTGCTGGACCGCCTGTCCCCGGGAATCGCCGGCGAAGCGCACCCCGGCGACCTCTCGGAGGGGCAGCGCCTGGCCCTGGTGCTGGCGGTCCAGCTGGCCGCGGCACCCCCGGTCGTGCTGCTGGACGAGCCCACCCGCGGCCTGGACTACCACGCGAAACGGCGCTTCGCGGCGGTCCTGCGAGAGCTGGCCTCGCAGGACCACGCGGTGCTGCTGGCCACCCACGACGTCGAGTTCGTGGCCACGGTGGCCACCCGCGTGGTGGTCATGGCCGAGGGCGAGATCGTCGCGGACGGCCCGACGAAGGAGGTCATCATCGCCTCGCCGGCGTTCGCCCCGCAGGTGGCGAAGATCCTGGCGCCGGAGCGATGGCTGACGGTGGACGAGGTCGCGGAAGCCCTGGCATGAAACCCCCGACGGCACCACACCCGGCCACACCGACCGGCGACCGGCTGCACGCCCCCGCGCGACTCAGCGCGGCGGGCCGCCCGGT
>NZ_JAAGNB010000647.1:0-1508 GCF_010550475.1 Amycolatopsis sp. SID8362 | reverse complement strand
TCGAGGAACCACAGCCGCCGCTGCGGCGGGGACAGCGCGGGCGCGTGCCCGGTGGTCAGGCCTGGACCGGTGAGCGGAGCGGCCGCGGCCACCCGCCGGGTCAGCTCGTCCAGGGTCCGTCCGGTGAAGACGTCTTCGACGGACACGTCGGCGGCCAGGTCCGCGCGCAATGCCGCGACCAGCCGCATCGCCGTGATCGAATCGCCGCCGGCCAGCAGGAAGTCGGGTCCGGCACCCGGGCCGAGCACCTTCCGCCACACCTCAGCGACCGGCGAGCCGCCCAGGTCCTCGCCAGGCTCGTCGCCGGCCAGGGCGCGCAGCGCGGGCCGGTCGATCTTCCCGGTGACGGGGTTGACCGGCAGCACGTCCAAGCGGCGGAGCACGGCCGGGCGCATGGCTTCGGTGAGCCGCTCGCCCGCGTACGCGTGGATGTCCGCATCGGACGGTGCGGACGCCGGGCTGAGGAACGCGACCAGCCGGGTGCCACCCGGCCCGGGCACGGCTTCCACGGCGACGGCGCCGACGTCCGGGTGGGCGCCCAGCGCGGCCTCGACCTCGCCGAGTTCGATCCGCTGCCCGCGGATCTTCACCTGCCGGTCGGCGCGGCCGGCGAACTCGAGCCTGCCGTCGGAGCGGAGCCGCGCCAGGTCGCCGGTGCGGTACAGCCGCGACCCCGGCGTGAACGGGTCTTCGACGAACTTCCGCGCGGTCAGCTCCGGGCTGCCGAGGTACCCCGCGGCGAGGCCGGGACCACCGATCAGCAGCTCCCCGACCTCACCCGGCGGGACCGGCCGCAGGTCGTCGTCGACGACGTGGGCGCGGTGCTCCGGCGTCGGCGTCCCCAGCGGCAGCGGGTCGGCGGGCACGCCGGTCACCTCGTCGGTGACCACGACGACGGTGGTCTCGGTGGGGCCGTAGACGTGGAAGAACCGGCGGCCCGGCAGCCAGCGGGCGACCAGCTCGGCGGGCACCGGCTCGCCACCGCAGGCGACCGTCCGCCAGCCGGGCACGTCGGCGGGGTCCACAAGGGACAGCAGCGTCGGGGTGATGAAGCCCCAGTCGACGTCGTGCTCGACGATGAACCGCCGCAGCCGCTCGGGGTCCGCCCGGTCCGCCGTCCCGGCCAGCTGCACCGAGCCGCCGACCGACAGCGGCACGAAGACGTCCATCGTGAACGCGTCGAACCCGAGCGAGGAGATGCCGAGCGTCCGGGTGCCGGGGCCGACGCCGAGCCGGGTGGCGAACCCGGTGACGAACGCGACGATGTTGCGGTGGCTGGTGAGCACGCCCTTCGGCCGCCCGGTCGAGCCGGAGGTGTAGAGCACGTGCGCGGTGGTGTCCGGCGTGGCCGGGCAGTGGCCGGGCGCGGCGGGCGGCGGAACGTCGATCCCCGCCACCGCACCGAATTCCGCGACGGCCGCGTCGCCGATGACGAGGGAAACCCCGGCGTCGGCGGCGATCGCGCTCAGCCGGGCGCGCGGCCCGCCCGGGTCGAGCGGGACGTAGCA
>NZ_JAAGNB010000596.1:0-2528 GCF_010550475.1 Amycolatopsis sp. SID8362 | reverse complement strand
AGGGCGGGGTGGCGCTGGCCGACCGCCAGCTCGTCGCCCGGCACCTGGCCGACCTGTACGCCGACGAGCAGGCCGCGACCCGCGTGTGCGAACACGCCAGCCGCGCCTGGGACGGGCGGTCCCCCGAAATGGTCGTCGCGACCGTGCTGGCCAAGTACGTCAGCTCGACGGCGGCGGCCCGCGGTTCGGGCGCGGCGGTGCAGGTGCTGGCGTCGGCCGCGGCCCAGGACGGCCACGTGGTCGCCCGGGCGCACCGCGACGCGAAGCTGATGGAACTCATCGAAGGCAGCAACGAGATCTGCCAGCTCATCCTGGCGGGGCACACCCGTGTCCTCGTGAATTCCGGCGACTGAGGAGGACTCCGGTGGCAAGCACGACCATCGTCAAGTGCCTGGTGTGGGACCTCGACGAAACCCTGTGGAACGGCACGCTGCTCGAAGACGGCGCGGTCGAGGTTTCCGAAGAGATCCGGCAGCTGGTGAAGACCCTCGACGCGCGCGGCATCCTGCAGTCGGTGGCGAGCAAGAACGACCACGAACACGCCTGGGCGCGGCTCGAGGAGCTGGGCCTCGCGGAGTACTTCGTGCTGCCGCAGATCGGCTGGCACGCGAAGTCGCAGTCGGTCAAGGCGATCGCGGACGAGCTGAAGTTCGCCCTCGACACGATCGCGTTCGTCGACGACCGCGACAGCGAGCTGGCGGAGGTGACCTACCACCACCCGCAGGTCCGCACCTACCGCGCCGAGGACGTGCTGGAGCTGGCGAACCTGCCGGAGTTCAGCCCGGAGACGGTCACGGTCGATTCGCGGCGGCGGCGTCAGATGTACCAGGCGTCCTTCCGCCGCCAGGCGGCCCAGGCCGGGTTCGCCGGCCCGGACGAGGACTTCCTGCGCTCGCTGGACCTGCGGATGACGATCCTGCCCGCCACCGGCACCGAGCTGTCCCGGGTGGAGGAGCTGACGCGGCGCACGAGCCAGATGAACGCCACCGGCATCCACTACTCCGACGAGAAGCTGCGCTCGCTGCTCGACGACCCGGCGCACCGGGTGCTGGTGGTCAGCATGCGCGACCGGTTCGGGCCGCACGGCGCGGTCGGCGTGATCCTGCTGGAGATGTTCGAGGAGTTCTGGCACCTGAAGCTGCTGGCGACGTCCTGCCGCGTGGTCTCGTTCGGCGCGGGCTCGATCATCCTGCGCTGGCTGGCCAACCAGGCGGCCGCCGCCGACGCGCACCTGGTCGCCGACTTCCGGGCGACCGACCGCAACCGGATGATGGAGATCGCCTACCGCTTCGCGGGTTTCGCGGACGACGCGTGCGCGTGCACGGCCGTGCTGCCCGACGGCGAGGTCCCGGGCCTGCAGCGGCTGCACCTGGAGCCGGTGCGGCAGGAGGAGCCCACGACGGTCACGCTGGTGGCGCCGGACCTCGGCGAGCCGGTCGGCGCCCGCTGAGGGACGTAGCAAGAAGGCCCGCTCCCGGACCGGGAGCGGGCCTTCTTCGTGCGCTTCAGCCCACCTTGCGGATGAGCGTGATGCCGTCGGCCATCGGCAGCAGCGACATCTCCACGCGCGGGTCGTCGCGCACGAAGCGGTTGAACTCGCGGATGGCGACCGTGTCCGGGTCCTGGGCCGCGGGGTCGGCGACGCGCCCGAAGAAGAGGGTGTTGTCGACGACGATGAGCCCGTCGGGGGCCAGCAGCCCGAGCGCGGCTTCGTAGTAGGCGGCGTACCCGACCTTGTCGGCGTCGATGAAGACCAGGTCGACCGTGCCCGGCCCGTACTCGTAGAAGAGGGTGTCGAGCACCTGCGTGGCGGGATCGATCCGCAGGTCGATCCGGTCTTCGACGCCGGCCCGCCGCCAGTAGGGCCGGCCGAACGCCGGCCAGCGGTCGGTGATGTCGCAGGTGATGAGCAGCCCGGAGGCGGGCAGCGCCCGGGCCATGCAGAGGGAGCTGTAGCCGGTGAAGGTGCCGACCTCCACCACCAGGCGCGCCCGGGTGAGCTTGACCAGCATCGCGAGCAGCCGGCCTTCTTCCGCGGACACCTGCATCGCCGCGCCCATGGGCAGCGAGGCCGTCTCGTCGCGCAGTTCGCGCAGGATCTCGTCCTCGGCTTGCGAATGCTCGCTCACGTAGCCGAGCACGTCGGAGGACGCCAGTAGTTGGGTCGCCATGGCGGAAGCCTAGGTTCGCCGGATCCTGGAAGTGTCTAGTTCACAGCCGCAGCAATCCCTGGTGGACGCGGTGCAGGAGGGCGAGGGGAGGCCGCCCTTCCCGGCCGAGATCCGCGACGTCGGCGACGAGCAGGCCGGTGTCGATGCCGCGCTGGACGAGGGTGCGGGTGGCGTCGAGCGACTGGCGGAGATAGGCGGAGACCTCGGCGATCGAGGTGGGGATCTGGCACATCCGGCAGAGCGCGTTCAGGTCCGGGTCGAGGGGCGGGGTGGTGGCGGTGCGGTGGCGGCCGGTGGCGAAGAGCATGACCTCCGGGGGGAGGAGGTGGCGGGGTTGCGGGGGTGGTGGGGTGCTGC
>NZ_JAAGNB010000553.1:0-2792 GCF_010550475.1 Amycolatopsis sp. SID8362 | reverse complement strand
CGCGGGCGGCGTGCTGCTCGGCGGCGCCGCGGCGGCGGTGGCGCTGGGCGGCTGGGCGATGTACCCGGACGAAGAGCTCGGCGCGGCGCTGACCCCGCCGGTGACGTCGTTCGGCGGCGGCGGTTCGTCGGGCGGCTCGTCGTGCAGCAGCGGCTCGTCCTGCTCGAGCTCGTCGTGCAGCAGCGGGTCTTCGTGCGGTTCGTCGTGCGGCGGCGGGGGTTGCGGTGGGTGAGCTGGGCATCGGGATCGGCTGGCGGCACGAACTGGACCTGTCCATCGCGCGGCTCCCGGGCGTCGACTGGGTGGAGGTGGTCGCGGAGAACCTGCACGCCGACCACCTCCCGGAGACGCTGCTGGCGTTGCGGCGCAAGGGGATGCCGGTGCTGCCGCACGCCGTCTCGCTGTCGCTGGGCGGGGCCGAGCCGCTCGACACCGGCCGCGTCCAGCACCTGGCGGAGATCGCGCGGGCCGTGGACGCGCCGCTGGTCAGCGACCACGTGTGCTTCGTGCGCGCGGGCGGGCTCGACTCCGGGCACCTGATGCCGCTCCCCCGCACGCGCGAGGCCCTCGACGTGCTGGTGGCGAACGTCCGGCTGGCGCAGTCCATCGTGGACGTGCCGTTCGCGCTGGAGAACATCGCCGCGGTGCTGGAGTGGCCGGACGCGGAGCTGACCGAGGAGCAGTTCCTCACCGAGCTGACCGAGCGGACGGACTGCCGGCTGATCATCGACGTCGCGAACCTGTACGCCAACGCCCGCAACATCGGCACCGACCCGGCGGCGTTCCTCGACGGCATCCCGTGGGAGCGCCTGGCCTACGTCCACATGGCGGGCGGCATCGAGCGCGACGGCGTCTACCACGACACGCACGCGCACCCGGTGCTGCCGGAGGTGCTTTCGCTGCTGACGGAGCTGCGGCGCCGGACGGACCCGCCCGGCGTGCTGCTGGAGCGCGACGACGACTACCCGAGCGACGCCGAGCTGGCCTCGGAACTGGCGGCGTTGCGCGCGGCGGTGACGGTGTGAGCCGCGAGGAGCTGGCGGCCCGGCAGGCGGAATTGCTGCACGCGCTGCTGGCTTCCGGCCCGGCCCCCGCCGGCTTCGATCCGGCGCGGCTGCGGGTGGAGGCTTCGGTGCTGCGGCGCAAGCACGGGCGGGTGCTGGCGTATCAGCGGCCTGAGCTGGCGGAGGCGCTGGGTGAGCGGTACGGGCCGTTGTTCGCGGAGTTCAGCGCGGCGCGGCCGAAGCTCGCGGCGGAACGGTCGGGGGCGTACGCGGACGAGTTCGTGACGTGGCTGATCGCGGGTGGGCACTTGCCGAAGCCCCGGCGGGGGTTGCGGGACAGGTTGCGGCGCCGCTGATCGGCTTCGACGGCGGTGCCCGGCAGGTGTCTTGAATGAGTCATTCAGGACCTCCCACGACAGGGTCCCGGCAAAGTCGCGCCGGCGAGCCGGTGACCGGCCGCAGGTCGGCCGCGTGGCCTGCCCGGCGTCGCGGGGATGTCATGAAAGGGTCATTCATGTCGTCTGGCGAGATGAACGACCCTTTCATGACATCGCGGCTGGGCGGATCGGCCGTGCTGCCCGACTTTGCCGGGGCCCGGGCCCGAACGTAGTGAATGACTCATTCATGTCGTCGGACGACATGAATGAGTCATTCACTACATCCCCGCCCCGATTTCCGCGGCCTCGCCGGGCAAGTCGCTTCACCGGGCCCGCCACTCGCCCATGCCCCCGGCGCCGCTCATCCACAACCGGGCCGGCCTGTGGACAACCCAGCTCAACCAGGGGGTTTCGTCGGGGGGTGCCGGTAAGCTGGCAGCGGGGCCTGCCCCCAGGGACGGGCGGGGCCCTGCGTCAGGGGGTCCAGGTCGGTTTGTCGACTCCCGGCAGTCGCGTCCCGAAGTCCCAGTGGGGCTGCGCGCCTGGCAGGCCGCCCGCCATCCGGACCCGCGTCAGCCGGCCGTAGCCGCTGTCCGCGTCCTCCATCAGGTCGCTGTAGTCGACCTCGGCGCCCGCGGGATCCTTGCGCCCCAGCGAATCCAGCCAGCGGCCGGTGCCCGCCAGCGACAGGCGCGCGCGCCACGTTCCGCCGTCCACGAGCTGGCGGTGGACCGCCGTCATGACCGCCGCCGCCGCGAGCCAGCCCGTCGCGTGGTCCAGCGCCTGGACCGGCAACGGCGACGGCTCTTCCGCGCCGAAAGCCATCCCGTTCGACATCTGCACCAGGCTGTCGAACCCACGCCGACGCGCCCACGGGCCTTCCCAGCCGTACGCGCTCAGGTCCGCGATCACCAGGCCCGGCCGCAGCTCGGCCAGCTCCGCGGGGCCGAACCCGATGCGCTCCAGCGCGCCCGGCCGGAAGGACTGGACCAGCACGTCCGCCCGGCTGATCAGCTTCTTCAACCGCGCCCGGCCGCCCTCGGTGTCCAGGGCGACGAACGTCGATCGCTTGCCCTGCCCGGTATCCCGCACCAGGGCTTCGACGCGCGGCAGGTGCGCGGCACCCACGTGCAGGACGTCGGCGCCGTGCGCGGCCAGGACCCGGCCGGCCACCGGACCCGCGAGCACGTGGGTCAGCTCCAGCACCCGGACGCCGCCCATGGGCCGGTCCGAGTAGAAGAACGTCCGTTTCGGCGCCGCACCCACCGGCTCCAGCGAAACCAGTGGCAGCGAAGCCACCGCGGCCCCCTGCGGGTGCGCGGCCCACTCCTCCGGCGAACGCAGCTCGGCGGCCGCTCCCCCGGCGGACACCACCGCGTGCTCGATCTCGCGCGCGGGCCGTCCCGCGACC
>NZ_JAAGNB010000510.1:0-1577 GCF_010550475.1 Amycolatopsis sp. SID8362 | reverse complement strand
CCACAGCCAGTGGAACCGGCGGGCGGGCCAGCCGCCGATGCCCTCGGGGGCCCAGCGCTGGAGGTCGCGCTGCTGGGCGATGAGGACGTGCCGGGCGTTGCCGTCGTGGCCCGACGCGCGTTCGACCGCGGCCAGCCGCTGGTACGGCCCGGGCCGGTAATCCGCCGTGTGCCACCGGACCAGGTGCAGCCACTCCTGCCAGGTGGCCGCGCCGAGCGCGCCGAAGCGGAAGCCGTCGAGGTCGATCGTGCCCGGGTGCCGGCCGCGCGCCGGGTTCGCGCACACGACGTCCGCGGCGAGGAAGACCGCGCCCTCGACGACGGCGCCCTCCAGGCTCAGCAGGGTTCCGCCGTCGGACTGCGCCAGCTCGGCGTCGAGGAGGAGGAGCTGGCCGGTCACGTGCGCGTCGAGCAGCCGGAGCGTGGCTTCCTCGCCGGCCCCGGTGGCCCGGATGCCCTTCAGCGACAGGCTTTCCGCCACGTGGCAGCGGTCGGCCTGCAGTGCCGGCCCCGCGTCGTTCGTGAGCACGGCGTCGTCGAAGCTGACGTGGCCGTCGACCCGCACGCCGGACACGCTCACCGCGGCCCACTCCGCCGAGGAAGCCGCCTTCAGGCCGGTGAAGTCGAGGTAGTTCCCCACGCGCGACATGTCCGCCAGGAACGCCGGACCGGACTCGTTCGCCAGTTCGGCGCCGTCGGCCTGCAGCTGGCCGGTGATCACGACGCCGTGCAGCCGGATCGCGCCCTCCGCGCCCGCGCCGGTGACCTTCGCGCCCGGCAGCGCGAGGTTGCCGCCGACGTGCAGGCCGTCGGCGTACAGCGCCGGGCTCGCGTCGTTGGTCAGGCGCGCGCCGCCGAGGTCCAGCCGGCCGCCGATGCGGGCGCCGAGCAGGCGGACCGTGCCCGGTTCGCCGGATCCGTCCGCGGTCAGCTCGTCGGCGCTGAAGTTGCCGCCGACGTCGAGCCGGTCGCCGCTCAACGCCGCGCCGGTGTCGTTGGCCAGCTCGGCTCCGTCGAGGTAGAGGTTGCCGGCGATCTGTGCGCTGAGCAGGCAGAGCGCGCCGTACTCCCCCGACGCCCGCGCCTTCAGGCCGTCGGCGTGGAAGCTGTCGAGGACCTGCATCCCGTCGGCGCTCAGTCCCCGGCCGCGGCGGTTGACGACCACCGCGGCGCCGGCGTTGAACTGGCCCTCGATCCGCGCTCCGAGCAGGCTGATCGCCGCGTCTTCGGCGGCCGCGAGCGCCGTGACGCCGTCGAGCCGCAGATGGCCGGCGCGGACGCGGTCGGCTTCGAGCGCGGGGCCGGTTTCGTTGGTCAGGACGGCGTCGGTGAGGTCGGCTTCGCCGCCGACCCGGGCGCCGATCAGGCGCAGCGCCCCGTCTTCGCCGGCACCGGTGACCTTCGCCGAGGTCAGCCACAGGTCGCCGCCCGCGACGAGACCGTCGGCGTGCAGCGCGGGCCCGTCCCGGTTCGTGAGCACGGCGTCGTCGAAGCTGACCTGGCCGGTGACCTGCACGTTGAGCACGCGGACCGCGCCCAGCTCGCCGTCGCCGGCCGCGCGCAGCCCCGCGCACCGCA
>NZ_JAAGNB010000460.1:0-6643 GCF_010550475.1 Amycolatopsis sp. SID8362 | reverse complement strand
ACCGCCGGCACGCCGGAGCCGGGCAGCGCGGAGGCCGAGCTGGCCGCGTTCCTGGAGCCGCGCGACTGGGCGGCGGAGACCGCGGTGGCGGCGAGCTGACCCCGGCGCACCGGTGAGCGGGAAACCCTTCTTCACCAAGGGTGAGTGACCGTGTCGAGTATTGACACACTCACCCGGAAGGTGTGTGATCTGTCCCATAGATAGGAAACTTTCCTAACTATTACCCACCGGTGGTCCGCCGAACCATCCCCCGCCCCGGTCCCCCGACCCACGCAGGAGGCTCCCAGTGGCACCCCGTCCACCGTGGCGCGTGGTACTGGCCGGTACCGCAGTCGCGGCGCTCGGCCTCACCGCGCTCAGCCCGGTAAGCGCTTTCGCCGCGGACACCGACTACGAGTCCGAAACCGCCGTGATCTCCCAAGGCGCCGTCGAGTCGAACCACGCCGGGTACTCCGGCACCGGGTTCGTCAACTTCGACAACGTCGTGGGCAGCTACGTCGAGTACGCCGTGAACGCCGCCCAGGCGGGCACGCACACCCTGACCTTCCGCTACGCCAACGGAACCACGGACAACCGGCCGGTGAAGCTCACCGTCGACGGCGGTGACAAGGGCACCGTCGACTTCCCCGGCACCGGCGCCTGGACCACCTGGAAGACCGCCACCGCGACCGTGCAGCTGACCGCCGGCGTCAACAAGGTCCGGACCACCGCAACCACCGCGAACGGCGGCCCGAACGCCGACAAGCTCACCGACACCTTCGTCGCGCCGACCGACGGCGAACCGCCGACGCCGCCGTCGAACCTCAAGGCGAGCAACATCCTCCCGACCGCGGCCACCTTCAGCTGGACCGCCGCGACCGACAACGTCGGCGTCGTCCGCTACGAGATCAACCGCGGCGGCAACATCCTCAAGACCGTCGACGGCGCCACCACCACGGCGACCGTGGACAACCTGACGCCGAACACCGCCTACGACATCTCGGTCGGCGCGTTCGACGCCGCCGGCAACCCGTCGCAGCAGAGCAACGTGGTCACCTTCACCACGCCGCCGAGCGACGACACCACCCCGCCCACCGTCCCGGGCAACCTGCACTCCACCGGCGTCACGGCGAACAGCGTTTCCCTGGCGTGGAACGCTTCCACCGACAACGGCGGCACCATCGCCGGCTACGACGTCTACCAGGGCACCGCGAAGGTGGCCACGACGACGTCCCTGAGCACGACCGTCACGAACCTGAACCCGAGCACCTCGTACACCTTCACCGTCAAGGCGCGCGACCCCGACGGCAACAGCTCCGCGGCGAGCAACGCGGTCACCGCCAAGACGTCCGCTCCGGGCGGCGCAGGGGGCATCCCGGAGTACGACAAGGACATCGCGAAGGTCGACCTCGGCTGGTCGGTGGACTTCCTGCCCAACGGCAACGCGCTGGTGACCGAGCGGGACCGGTTCGAGCTCCTGCTCGTCACGCCGTCCGGCCAGAAGACCACGCTGGGCAAGGTGCCGGGCGTGGTCACGACCACCGGCGAGGGCGGCCTGCTCGGCCTGGCGATCTCGCCGAACTGGAGCACCGACCACGCGATCTACCTGTACCACACGGCATCCGGGGACAACCGGATCGTGAAGATGACCTACGACGGCACCACGCTGTCCTCGACGTCGACGCCGGTGCTGACCGGGATCGCGAAGAACCGCTACCACAACGGCGGCCGGATCAAGTTCGGCCCGGACGGCAAGCTGTACGCCACCGTCGGCGACGCGAAGAACAGCGAAAACGCGCAGAACAAGAGCTCGCTCAACGGGAAGATCCTCCGGCTCAACCCGGACGGCTCCGCGCCGGGCGACAACCCGTTCTACGCCACCGGCGGCAACGCCCGGTACGTCTGGAGCTACGGCCACCGCAACCCGCAGGGCCTGGCCTGGGACTCCCGCGGCCAGCTGTGGGCGGCGGAGTTCGGTGAGAGCAGCCAGGACGAGCTCAACCTGATCCAGAAGGGCGGCAACTTCGGCTGGCCCAGCTGCGAAGGCACGATCGGCAGCTGCAGCGGCTTCATCGCCCCGAAGAAGACCTGGCCGACTTCGCAGGCCGGGCCGAGCGGGGTGGAGATCGTCAACGACTGGATCTACATCGCCGGCGTCACCGGCCAGCAGCTGTTCGCCACGCAGATCAACGCGGCGGGCACGGGCATCGGCACGGTGTCCACGCTGTTCTCCGGCCGCTGGGGCCGCCTCCGCTCGGTCACGAAGACCCCGGACGGCGGGCTGTGGCTGACCTCGACCAACAACGACAAGAACGGCGGCACGCCGTCGGTGCTGGACAACGTCATCGTGCGGCTGAAGTTCCCCGGCGGCACCACCCCGGGCGCCTTCAAGCTGACGAGCTCCGCGTTCGCCGACAACGCCACCATCCCGGACAAGTACACCTGCGCCGGGGACGGCACGGCGGGCCAGGACCCGTCGCCGCCGCTGGCGTGGGGTGCCGCCGCGGGTGCCAAGGGCTACGCGGTCGTGTTCGCCGACACCGCGAACGGCGGGAACAAGCTGCACTGGGCGATCTGGGACGTCCCGGCGTCGGCCCGTGCCCTGCCGGAAGGGCTCGGCGCGGGGTACACCGTGCCGAACCAGGGCGGAGCCAAGCAGAAGGCGATGGGCAGCGGGGCGAACGCCCAGAAGTTCTTCGGCCCGTGCCCGGGCGGCTCCAGCCACCCGTACACGTTCACGCTCTACGCCCTGAACACCGCGACCGTCCCCGGCCTGTCGTCGTCCTCGACGATGGCCCAGATCGAAACGGCGATCAAGGGCGCGTCGACGGCCAACGTGGTGCTGCGCGGCAAGTCCAGCGCGGCCGCCTAGAAGCCGCGGCAGGGGTGACCGGAGCGGCGCCGGTCACCCCTGCCGCCCTCACCCCTGTTCAGCGAGGCTGCGCAGGTGCGCGTCGACGTCGAAGCCGTGTTCCTCCAGCCGCCGCCGGGCGAGCAGGAGCTCGTCCGGGGTGAACAGCTCCGAGTACTCCGCGCGGAGCATCGTCGCCTCCGAGCTGCGGCCGAGCTGGTTCTTCTCCCAGAGCACGGTGAACCCGCCGGCGGTCCCGGCCCCGCGCAGCAGCAGGCGCGCCGCCTCGACGCCGCCGTGCTCGCGCACCATCCGCTCGAACTGGGCGGGCCGGTAGCCGTAGTCCTTGGCCAGGACCCGGCAGCCGTCGAGCAGGTCCTCGGTGAACCGCGCGGCGAGGCGGGGATCGGCCGGGACGGGAGTGGCGGGTTCGGGCATCGGGCACCTCTCGACGGGACGGCTTCCCTGATTAATCGCGAACGGGGCCGGTTTCGCTACGCCGTTCGGGAAGTCAATCTGCGGATGCCACTCTCCGTGCGCAGGATAACGGACAAAAGCACCAAAGAGTGACCCCTTGATGCTCTGTGGTCCACTATGGACAGAGCCGGGCCGGATGGCGGCCCGCGACGGGTGGGCCTGCAGCGTCCTGAATGAGTCATTCAGGACCTCCGAAGACCTGAATGAGTCATTCAGGACGCCGGAAATGCTGCCACCGAGCAAGCCGCCGCACCTCTGCCGGGCCCTGACGCCGGTCGGCGCAGGCCGGGGTCGGCGGTCCGGCGACTTTGCCGGAGCCCTGGTCCGGGCCGGGGTCACCAGCCGAACAGGCCGCCCATGATCCGGGCGCAGCGGGCCGTCATCGCCGCCGCGTCCTCGTCCGGGCGGTCGATCCACCAGCTGATCAGCGAGTCGACCACGCCGGTCCAGACCTGCGCGATGGCTTCGATGTCGACCGGGTCGGCCAGGCCGCGCGCGGTCATCAGCTCCGTCGCGCCCAGCAGCGCGAAGGCGTCGAGGCGGCGCCGGTAGTCCGCGGCCGCCGCCGCGATGTCGCCCGTCGCCGGTACCGTCGCGTCGCGCAGCAGGCGCCACGCGTAGCGGTCGTGGTCGAACGTCGTGAAGATCGCGGACAGCACCTTGAGCGGCATCTTCTCGGGCTCGCCGCCGCCCGCCATGGTCGTCGCGACGCCCTCGGTGAGCCGGTCGCCCGCGCGGTGCAGGCAGGCCAGGTAGAGGCCGTCCTTCGAGCCGAAGTACTGGTACAGCAGCGGCTTCGTGACCCCGACGCGGCGCGCGATCTCGACCATCGACGCGCCCGCGTAGCCCGCCCGGCCGAACTCCTCGGTGCCGGCCACGACGAGCTGGGCCTCGCGTTCCTCGCGGGGCATCCCCTTGGTCCCGACCGCCCTTGACTCCGTCACGCCGCAGAGCCTACCGTTGGCAAAGTGACCTTTGGGTAAGTTACCGTAGGGTCAGATAGAAGGAGGCGACGTGGCCGAGTTCCTGGCGCACCTGCGCGATCCCGTGCTGTTCGCGACCCCGGTGTTCCTGCTGTTCGTGGCGATCGAGATCGTCGCGGTGCACGTGCTCGGGCACGACGACAACGTGGTCGGCTACAGCGTCGCCGACACCCGCACGAGCATGCTGATGGGCACCGTCGCGGTGGGCGTCAACGCGCTGTTCCGGCTGGTCATGCTCTTCGTCTTCGCGGCGCTG
Source organism: Amycolatopsis sp. SID8362 (assembly GCF_010550475.1). Lineage (NCBI taxonomy): Bacteria > Bacillati > Actinomycetota > Actinomycetes > Pseudonocardiales > Pseudonocardiaceae > Amycolatopsis > Amycolatopsis sp. SID8362. The sequence goes on along the minus strand of NZ_JAAGNB010000460.1, from coordinate 2,097 downwards.
TTCGAGCTGGCACCGGTGCACCTCGACCCGCGGAACTGGTGGACGTGGGTGCTCATGCTGCTCGGCCAGGAGCTGGTCTTCTACGCCTACCACCGGGCCAGCCACCGCGTGCGGCTGCTGTGGGCCGGGCACCAGGTGCACCACTCCAGCGAGCACTACAACTTCTCGACGGCGCTGCGCCAGAAGTGGACCCCGTACTTCCAGCTGCCGTTCTGGTCGGTGCTGGCGCTGTGCGGGATCCCGCCGTGGATGATCCTCACCGGGCTCTCGATCGACCTCGTCTACCAGTTCTTCGTGCACACCGAGAAGGTCGGCAAGCTGCCGCGCTGGTTCGAGTACGTCTTCAACACCCCGTCGCACCACCGCGTCCACCACGGCAGCGACGCGGAGTACCTGGACGCCAACTACGGCGGCATCCTGATCATCTGGGACCGGCTCTTCGGCAGCTTCGTCCCCGAGGGCAAGCGGCCGACGTACGGGCTGACGACGAACATCGAGACGTACAACCTGCTGAAGGTCGGCTTCCACGAGTACGGCTCGATCCTGCGCGACCTGCGCGGCGCGCGGACCTGGCGCGAGCGCGCGGGCTACGTGTTCGGGCCGCCCGGCTGGCAGCCCGAACACGCGCTCGCGTGAGGGGTTACGCCGTGTGCCGCAGGGCGAGGCTGTTCAGCGGCGGGCGCTGCGGTGACGTCAGGTCGGTCAGCACCAGCTCGCGCTCGACCCCGCTGTCCGACGCGCCCCGCTGGAACTGGGCGAGCGTGGTGGCCGGCGGGACGGCGGTGATCAGCCGGTCGTAGCGCTGCAGGCGGTCGAACAGCGTCTGCATGATCTGCCCGGCCATCCGGCCCAGCGCCTGCGTGCTCTGGTGCCGGTGGGCGCGGTGGCCGAGGTCGACCTGGGCGAGCGCGTCGAGGCCGTGCAGCTCCAGCAGGTCGATGAGGTGCCCGATCTCGACGCCGTAGTTGGCGACGAACGGGATGCTCTCCAGCACCTCGCGGCGGCCCGCGTATTCGCCGGCGAGCGGCTGGACGAAGCCGGCCAGCTCCGGCCAGAACATGTTGAGCAGCGGCCGCGCGACGAGTTCGGTGACGCGGCCGCCGCCGTCGGCCTCGGTGCCCAGCGGGCGGTGGTAGAAGCCCTTGACGTAGGCCACGGACGGGTCGGTGAGCAGCGGGCCGAGCAGCCCGGTGACGTAGCCGGTGGTGAAGTCGTGCAGGTCGCCGTCGACGAAGACGACGAGGTCGCCCGACGTCGCCGCGACGCCCTTCCAGAGCGCCTCGCCCTTGCCCGGCAGCCCGGCGAGACCCGGGAAGACGGCGTCCTGCGCGACGACGTCCGCCCCCGCGGCCGCGGCGACCTCGGCGGTGGCGTCGGTGGAGTGGCTGTCGACGACGAGGATCTCGTCGACGAGCACCCCGTGGAGCTCCTCGCGGATGGCGGTGACGATCGCCCCGACGGTGGCTTCCTCGTCCCGGGCCGGGATGACGACGGAAACGGTGGTGCCGCGCTTGGCCGCGACCAGCTCGTCGACGGTGTGGTCGCCGGCCTTGCTGCTGCGCCGGTCGAGCCAGGTGCCGACTTCCGGCGACACCTGCAGGCGTGCGTTGCGCATGGGGTTCCCCTTCCCTCGGTCGGTTCCGAGGTTCGGGGCGCCGCGTTTCGACGGTGCCGCCCGGGTGCTACCGGGGTGTTACGAAGTGAGGGCCCCGGTTAACGCGACGAGCCGAAAACGGGCTGACCGGCGCGGCCGACCGGCCCAGGCTCGCGGCCGATGAGCCAGTACTTCAGCATCGACGGCCAGGACGTGTGGAACCCGGCCAACGGGCCCGGCACGTTGTTCACGCGCCTCGCCGAGGCGTTCGTCCCGGTGGCCGGGCCGTCGGGGATCGGCGTGACGCCCGGCGACCCCGACGACCACCCGATCGACGGGGCGGCCTTCGCGAAGTTCACCGACGCGCTGATCGCCGGATACCGCGCGACCTCGCACCCGATCCAGCGAGCGCTCCTGGAGGGTTTCGTGGCGACGGCGGCCGTGCTGGCGCGCCGCGGCGGGCTCGCGCTGCCCGCGCTCGACGGGCCGGCGGCGGTGTCGTC
>NZ_JAAGNB010000411.1:0-4242 GCF_010550475.1 Amycolatopsis sp. SID8362 | reverse complement strand
CGGGCCCGGGCCGACATGCCACCGCCGGTGGCCTACGACCCGGCGTCGATGATCCGGGACGCCGCGTCGTCCGGGAACCTGCTCGCCATGGCCGGGCTGGCCGACGAGCTGGCGGCCCGCCGCGCCGAGTCGGAAGCCGCCCGCCAGAAGGCGATCGACGTCCTCCGCACCCGCGACGCGGCCCTGCGCGGCCACGTGCCGGCCGAAACGTTCCCCGCCGCGCCGTCCCTGGGGCAGGCTTGATCCGCGTCTCGGCCTCGGCGTTCGACATCCTCTGGACCGACCTCGGCCACGACCGCCCGCCGGAGCCGCTGACCGTCCGCAGCGTGGGGGGCACCGAGGAGGAGCGCGCCGAGGTCCGCAAGGCGGTGTACGACAACCTGGCCGAACGCGGGCTGTACGACGGCTCTTCGCTGGAGCCCGCTCTGGCGGAGCGCCTCTCGCTGCTCGCCTCGGCGGAGGTCTTCGTCGCGTGCGAGGCGATGGTGGACATGACGGCTTCCGCGCCGTTCCGCGCGGTGACGGGCGTGCGCGGCCGCCGCGGCGTGCTGGCGACCCAGCCGGAGCAGACGATCGCGCTGGCGGCCATCCGCGACGCGGAGCTGTGCACGGCGATCGTCGACGTCCTCCCGGAGCTGACGGCCGGCCCGGGGTACGGGGTGAACCTGCCGGCGCCGGCGTTGGCGGGGTCGGTGGAGGACCCGGTGTTCTCCTCGCGGGGTGCGGCTTCGGCGGCTTCGTCGGCACAGCTGCGGGAGGTGCTGGCGATCCAGGCGCGTCCGGTGTACTCGGCGGGGTCGTTCAGCGTGAGCCGGCGTTCGGCTTCGGGGCGGGTCGCGCGGGTGGGCGGGTTGTCGTGGTTCGACACCGATGTGGGGGCGTACTGCGCGACGAAGACCGCGGGGCGGGGCGGGCAGGAGTGGGTGAACGTGACCCCGGTGGACAGCGCCCGCCTGGCCACCCGCGTCGCCGCCCTCCTCACCCCGGACGACTGACCCGCGGCTCCGTCTCCGAACGACGTGAATGACTCATTCATGTCGTCAGACGACATGAATGAGTCATTCACTACGTGCGGTCAGGACCACTGGCGGGCGCGGGCGGGCAGCGGCGGCGCGGTAGGCGGAAACGAGCTCGGCGGCCACCACGGCGGGCTCGGTGCGCAACCGGCTCGGCAGGGTCTGGACCACGGCGATCCCAGCCGCGGCGTAGCGGTTGTTGCGGGCGAGCGTGGTGGCGTAGCCGGGTTGCCCGAAGTGGAACTCGTAGGAGTCGATCTCCCAGGCCAGCGCCACTTCGTCGAACCAGGCGTCAGGGGTGGCCACGTGGCGGCCGCGCTCGTCGTGGATCGCGAAGTTCCACACCGGTTCCGGCAAGCCGGTGCGGCGCCACAGGGCCATGGCATCCGCTTCCGCCGCGGACCGGGCGCCCTGCGTGATCTCCCTGAGCACGGCACGCGGCAAGGCGGTCCCTCGCCGGCTGCCGAGCTCGAGCTCGGCGCTCAGCTCCGCCGGACGGATACCGAGCTGCTGGACGGCTTCGGCGAGCAGCGCCCGGATCGGCGGGCGTTCGCGCAGCCGGCGGCACTCGTCCAGCACCGCCCGGACGGCCGGTGCCAGGGGAAGCCCTTCGGAGCGGACGGGGTCGGGCATCCGCCGGGTTCGTTCGATGAGGACGTAGCCGCTGCTGATGGTCTTCAGGTGCGCCGGGAGGAGCAGGTGGATGGGTTCACCCGGTCCGGCCGCCCGTTTCAGGCCGTGGCGGCGACATGACTCCAAGCCGGTGACGACCGCTTGGTCGCCGCTGTAGACGAGGGCGCCCTCGACCAGTTGACGTCGTGTCGGGACGCCGGTGCGCAACAGGACGACGCCCGGCAAGAGCCGCTGCCACGGACCGCCCGGAAGGCAACGGCGGTAGCTGGTCACCTGCGGCACACCCAGGGCCTGCAAGTGCGCCACCGTGATCACGCCGCGTCTGCTGGCCGCGAAGAGTGCCTCCGCGTCGCGCGTCCAAGATGCTCTTGTCACCAGTCGATCGTGACCCACGCGATGGGCCGGAACCAGAGCCTTGCGTGATCTGTGGACTACTCGGAGTGATTCGGCAGCCCTGTGGACAACTTCTGGCTGCCGTCGGATGCAGTGAATGACTCATTCATGTCGTCTGACGACATGAATGAGTCATTCATGTCGTTCGGCCCGGGTCCCCACTGGACCCCACCTGGGGTCCCCACGGGGCCCACTGGAGGGGGTCGGGGTTCCTTCGCGGCCGTTATGCGGACGTGTGGGGAACAGCTGAGGTTGCTCCGGCCCCCGCTGAGGGGGATCTTGGCCACCGCCCCCCACTACGCCCCCCACCTGCCCCCACCTCGTTGACCTGCAAAAACACTACACACGACGGAGTGAGCCGCCGGTTTCTCGCGTTGACTGTGGTGAAAAGTGGGGTACGGTGGTGGCCAGTGGGGCGGAAGGGAAGCCCTGGAGCCGTAGATGGTGGTTCGCCACCGGAAGCGGTAGGGAGGTGGAGGCCGTGTTCCTCGGCACCCACACCCCGAAGCTGGACGACAAGGGGCGGCTCGCGCTGCCCGCGAAGTTCCGCGACGCCTTGGCCGGCGGGCTGATGCTCACCAAGGGGCAGGACCACTGCCTCTTCGTCTTCCCCCGCGCCGAGTTCGAGCAGATGGCGCGCAAGGTCGCCGAGGCCCCGTTCACGAACGAGGCGGTTCGGGCCTACCAGCGCTACCTGTTCGCCGGGACGGACGAGCAACGGCCGGATGGCCAGGGGCGCATCACCATCGCGTCCGAGCTCCGCCGCTACGCGGGGCTCAGCAAGGAGTGCGTGGTGATCGGGGCGATCACCAGGCTGGAGATCTGGGACGCCCAAGCGTGGCAGGGCTACCTGGAAGAACACGAAGACAGCTACGCGAAGGCTCGAGAGGAAGTACTGCCGGGCGTCTTCTAGGCGCGCGGTCGCGGTGCACCTTCGTCGTCGGGGGACGAAGAGGTTCGCCGCCCGCGCGACGAGGGGGAAGCCCACCCGGATGCCGTGAGGCCTCTGTCCGCTCAACAGCCCTGGTGCACCTTCCCCGGTACCAGGTCCGCAGCGGGCGGACAGGGACCTGACGGCATCCGCCATATTTCCCCCGGGCCGTCCAGGCGAGAAAGGGGGAGGGAACACCATGTCGGCACCCGAGCACGTCCCGGTTCTGCTCGACCGCATCGTCGAGCTGTTCACCCCCGTCTTCGCCGACCGCGACGGCGTCCTCGTGGACGCGACCGTCGGCCTCGGCGGGCACTCCGACGCCCTCCTCGAAGCCTTCCCGCGGCTGCGCCTCGTCGCGTTGGACCGCGACCCGGCCGCGCTCGAGAAGTCCGCGGAGCGGCTCGCGCGCCACGGTGACCGCGTCGACTTCGTGCACACCGTCTACGACGGGCTGCCCGAGGCGCTCGCGAGCCTGAACCTGAGCAAGGCCGACGGCATCCTGTTCGACCTCGGTGTCTCCTCGATGCAGCTGGACCGGGCCGAGCGCGGGTTCGCCTACGCCAAGGACTCCCCGCTGGACATGCGGATGGACCCGACTACCGGGTTCACCGCCGCCGACGTGCTCAACACCTACGCGCCCGGCGAGCTGATCCGGATCCTGCGGGACTACGGCGAGGAACGCTTCGCGCAGCGGATCGTCAAGAGCGTCGTCAAAGCCCGCGAACAGGAACCGTTCACGACCAGCGGGCGCCTGGTCGAGCTGCTCTACGACGCCGTCCCGGCCGCCACCCGCCGCACCGGCGGGCACCCCGCCAAGCGCACCTTCCAGGCGTTGCGGATCGAGGTCAACGGCGAGCTGGAGGTGCTCCGCCGCGCCATGCCCGCCGCGCTGGGCGCGCTGCCGGTCGGCGGGCGGATCGTCGTCGAGTCGTACCAGTCGCTGGAGGACCGGCTCGTCAAGCAGGCGCTGGCCGAGCTGGCGAAGTCCCGCACCCCGGAAGGCCTTCCGGTCGAGCTGCCGGGACACGGGCCGGAGCTGAAGCTCCTGACCCGGGGCGCCGAGAAGGCCGGCGAAGAGGAGATCGAACGGAACCCGCGCGCCGCCTCGGTGCGGTTGCGGGCCGCAGAGAGGATCGGAGAGCCGCGATGACCGCTCCCGCGAAGTCCCGCCGCCCGGCCGCGCCGGCGACGCGGGGCCGCAGCGAGGCCGCCCGCACCTCGACCACCGTCGAGCCGGACCCGCAGACCACCCAGCCGGGCAAGGCC
>NZ_JAAGNB010000357.1:0-1640 GCF_010550475.1 Amycolatopsis sp. SID8362 | reverse complement strand
CCGCCGCGTCGTCGGCCCACGAAGGCCCGGCCGCCTTCGCCGCCGCGGACCCCGACGACGGGCTCGTCACCGGCAGCGCGACCACCGAGGTCGCGCCCGGGCTGAACCTCACCCAGTTCGACCGGTTCGACCCGGCGGGCTGGATCCGCGGCGACACCCTCGCCGTCGACCTCGGCAGCAAGGTCCTGAAGCCCACCTACCTCAGCCCCGGCACGGTTTCCGCGCGCACGCCGCTCTCGCAGCAGGTCGCGCGGGCGGGCGCGGTCGCCGGCGTCAACGGCGACTTCTTCGACATCAGCGCCACCGGCGCGCCGATCGGCGTCGGCATCGACCGCGGGCAGCTGCAGACCGCGCCCGCCGCCGGTCACAACCTCACCGCGTCGATCACCGACGACGGCAAGGCGCGGCTGGCGTCGATCTTCCTCGAAGCCACCGTGACGCTGCCGGGCGGCGCGGTGAAGGCCACGAACTTCAACAGCCCGGTCCTCGGCACGGACGCGATCGGCGTCTACACGCCGTTGTGGGGCGCTTCCGGCCGCGCGACCTCGGTCGCCGGAGCGGCGCGGGTGCGGGAAGTCGAGCTGCGCGACGGGGTCGTGACCGCCACGCGCGAGCAGCCCGCGGCCGGCCCGATCGCGGCCGGCACCACGCTGCTCCTGGCCCGTGAAGCCGGCGCCGACGCCCTCGCGGTCCTCAAGCCCGGCGACCCGGTGGACGTCGCGTACGCGCCCCGCACGGATGCCGGGAACATCGCGGTCGCGGTGGGCGGCAACGAAGTCCTGCTCCGCGACGGCGTCGTGCAGCCGGTCGACAACGTCGCCATGCACCCGCGGACCGCGGTCGGCTTCTCCGCCGACGGCAGGCGGATGTGGCTGGCCACTGTGGACGGACGGCAGGCCGACAGCCGCGGCCTGACCGAGCTGGAACTGGCCCGGCACATGAAGAGCCTCGGCGCCGACGACGCGATCAACCTCGACGGCGGCGGCTCATCGACGCTGCTGGCGCGCAACGAAGGCGAGGCCGCGCCCAGCGTCCGGAATTCGCCGTCCGACGGCGGGGAACGCCTGGTGCCCAACGGAATCGGCTTCACGACCGTGCCGGGCAGCGGCAAGCTCACCGGCTTCGCGCCCGCCCCCGCGGTGGCCACCGCGGACGCGGACCGCGTGCTGTCCGGCCTGACCCGGCACCTGGTCGCCGACGGCCACGACGACACCGGCGCCGCGGTGGCCGTCGAGCCGCACTGGACGACGTCGGACCACCGGCGGGCGACCGTGACGCGCGGGGTGATCACCGGCCACGGCCCTGGCTCCGTCGACGTCGTCGCGAAGTCGGGCCGCGCGTCCGGCAAGACGACGCTGTCCGTGCTGGGCGCGCCGGTCCGGCTGGGCACGAGCACCGAGCAGGTCGCGCTGTCGGCCGCGGGCGCCAAGAGCACGTTCAAGGTCTACGGCTACGACGCCGACGGCTACGGCACCTGGCTGGAACCCGACGACGTCAAGCTCGACTACGACCACTCGGTGGTGCGGATCGAACCGTCCGGCGACGGCTACGCGGTGACCGCGCTGACCGCGTCCGGGGCGACCGCGATCACCGCGTCGGCCGCGGGCTTCACCACGCACCTGGCCGCTTCGGTGGGCACC